>JBDTEH010000189.1:0-30153 GCA_039922635.1 Kofleriaceae bacterium
CACACGAGCTCGACGACCTCGCTGCGATCGCCGCGGATCTCGCGGAGCGCGATGATCTGTTGTTCGCGCGCGCTCAGCAGCTCGTCCGCAACGCGCTGTGTGCCCGCGGTTACGAGCTCGGGATCGCCGAGGACGTGTTCTGGCTCGATCCGGAGGTGATCGAAGCCGATCCGGAGCTCGGTGATCCGGCCCCGAGCGCGCGAGTTGACGCGCCTCCCGGATCGCTGCCCACGGCGCCCTTCGACCGGGTCCTCGCGAAGCGCAAGGCGGCGGCCGCGCGCGCCGCTCATGCGCGGGCCGCGGGCTGGCAGATGCCGCTCGTCGTCGGCCCCGGCGAACCGCGCGATCAAGCCTGCCGCAAACCGCTGCAGGGGGTCGGCTTCGGACCACCGATCACCGGCCGCGTCGTGCGGTTCGCGTCCCTCGCATCGGCGGTGCTCGCGTCGCCCGGGGATGTCATCGTCGTCCGCGCCGTGACGCCCGCCCTCGCCGTGTTCGTCGGTAGGTGTGCCGCCCTCGTCAGCGAGACCGGCAACCTCCTCGATCACGGGGCCGCGCTCGCCCGCGAGCTAGGCATCACCTGCGTCGTCGGCTGTCGTGACGCGTGGGCATCACTCCATGACGACGACGTGGTCGATGTCGACGGTGACGCCGGCACCGTCTCGCCCCGCTGAGGCAACGAGACCCGCCAACCCCAGGATTCTTCAGGCTCCGCGCTCGCGGGCGGCCAGCGGCTCGCTGACCTGACGATGAGACTTACGCCTCGTCGTAGTCGTCAGAATCGTTCGGATCCGTGTCGTCCGGCTCGTCGGGCTTGTCGGCCGGGAGCGGCGTCCCGAGGCCAGCGTTGACCCGTTCGCGCAAGTCCTTGCCGACCTTGAAGAAAGGCAACCGCTTCTCGGCGACGTGAACCGTCTCGCCGGTACGCGGGTTGCGACCTTCGTAGGCCTTGTACTTACGAACGGTAAAGCTACCAAAGCCGCGGATCTCGATACCTTCGCCGCGTTCCAGTGCCTTCACCATCGAATCAAAGATGGTGTTGACGATCGCCTCCGCCTTACCGGCCGGCAGCTTTAACGTTTCGGAGATTTTCTCGATGAGCTCGGACTTGGTCACCCGTAACCCCGCGTAACTAGGAACAGGCTAAGCCCTAGCGCTAAGTCGGCGCAAGTCTAACGCTGCGAAAATCCAATAATAGTTCTAGTCGCCCGCCGGGATCGGGCGCTCGCCATCTGACCTAAATGCCCGATATGACGCCGGGAATTGATAGGTTTGGCAGCGATGGCGAGCGTAGAAATCGACGAGATCCCTCCAGCCGATATCTCCGCGCTCGAGACCCGCGCGCACGACCTGCGAGCTCACCGCAGAGCAGGGCTCCTTGGTCTCGACGCCGTGATGGCCGCGCGCGATCCGATCGTCGATCCCGACCAAGGTCGGGGGCACTTCGCTCAGGTAGTACGACGACAATGGACCGACCTCCATCGTCTCGACCTTCGTGACGACGATCGAGATCCCGTCGCGGAACCCGCACTCGGTGCGGGTCTCGCTCGTGCCCTTCGCGATCACCATCGCGTTGAACGGCAACGGACGGACGGAGTTGCACGTACCGATGCCGATGCTCGGCACGGTGGTCACTTCGTAGGCGACATCCGATCCGACGAGGTTCTGGATCGCGAGCACGACGGCATCGCCACTGCGTTCGACGTGCAAGCGTAACCCCGCGACCTCGACCGCCGGCTTGCCGAGCTCGAGCACGTGGCGCGCATCGTCGACACGATACGGGAGCTTGCGTCCCATCTGTTCGACCGACGGCGTGCGCACGCCCGCGCTCGCGGCATCGCGCGCGAGGAAGTCCAGATACATGCCGGGCGTCGACGTCGATCGCGTCAGCAACTGCCGCTGTGTGCCCGTGGGCCCGGTGGGCGCCTCCGGCTTCGTCGGTAATGACATCGCCCCGCAGAACCGCAGATACGTGATGACTGCAACCAGCACTACACCGCCTGCAAGCACGCCAACGCGAAACTGCGGGTCCGGAGAATCCATAGGTTCACTTCATCGTACACGCGGATCCGGAGGATCTGTTCGCCATCAAAACGTTGACGAGACGATGTAGGCGAGCGCCTAATCGCCATCGTGAAGCTGCTCGTCGGTGTAGTCGCGGTGGCGCTGGCGGTGTTCACCGCTCCCGCGCGCGCTGACTCCGTCGACCTGCTGACCAAGCAGCTGTCGAGCTCGAACGAGAGGGCGCGGGTGTCCGCGACGATCTCGCTCGCGCGGCTCGGCGACAAGCGCGCGTTGAAGCCGCTGGTCACCGCGCTACACGATCCATCCGCGGAGGTGCGCGCGATCGCGGCGGTCGCGCTGGGCAAGCTCAAGCACAAGGCGGCGCTGCCCTCGTTGCGCGCGGCCGCGACCGATGACACCGACGCCACCGTGCGCAAGAAGGCGCGCGAGGCCGCGCTCGCCGTCGCGAAGGCGAACGAGCTCGATGCCGAGCTCACCCCCGAGCCTGCGGCGGTGGCCAAGGCCCAGTCGCGCCACACCAAGGGCTTCGGTCACTCACCTCACGCGGTCGCGGACGAGCCGGATCTCTACGTGATGATCAAGTCGTCGAGCGACGACTCGCCGGGCAAGGCCGACAAGCCGACGCGCAAGCAGAACGCCGAGGTCGTCAAGCAGGCGTTGCTCGACTCGTTCAAGTCCGCGCCGCAGGTCACGATGGCGGCGGCGGACGCACAGCGCTGGGGACTCGACCCGCGCACGATCGATCTGTCGGTCGTCAAGATGGACGTCGCGACCAACGGTGGCTACGTCGAGATCGCGGCGGAGCTCCGCCTCGCGATCTCGGACGACAAGGGCAAGATGTTGTCGTTCCTGTCCGGCGGCGCCAAGGTCCAGATCCCGGCGGCGAAGTTCAAGGGCCAGTACCTGCAGAACTATCGCAGGGAAGCCCTCGAGGGCGCGATGCGCGGCATGTTCGACAAGTTGCTGGCCCACCTCCGCCAGCAATCGCAGAGCTAGCGGGTGGATCACATCGCGCTCGGCTTCGCCGGCGCGGAGAGCTCGCCGAAACATCGGCTCGCTTGGATTCGAGCGCTGCGGCGCCCGGACACCTATACTGCGCGCGATGCTTCGGGTCGTCCTGGCGTTGTGCGCGTTGTGCGCCATCTCACGCGCCGACGACGCACCGAGGGCACCGGATGCGCCGACGACAACGACGATCACGAACGTCGTCACCAGGCCGCCGAAGCTGATCCAGGCCCAAGCGCCGGAGTATCCGCCTGCCGCGCTCGCCGCCGGCAAGCAGGCCAAGGTCAAGGTCCGCATCCACATCGACGCGAGCGGGATCGTGACCACCGTCGAGGTGATCGATCGGGCCGGCGATGGCTTCGACGAGGCCGCGGTCGCCGCCGCGATGCAGTACGTGTTCGAGCCTGCCGAGATCGACGGCAAGCCCGCGGCGATCGTGGTCGAGACCACGATCAACTTCGTGATCGAACCACGCGCGCCGCCCGAGGAGTCGCCGCCGCCAGCGCCGCCGCAGACCCACGAAGGCCCGCCGAATCACGCCGGCTCGCTGAAGGCGCCGATCACCTTGCAGGGCGTCGTCGTCGAGCGCGGCACGCGCAAGCACCTGGCCGGCGTGATCGTCTCGATCTATCGCGAGCAGGGCTCTGGCGAGCAGGGCTCTGGCGAGCAGGGTTCTGGCGACCAAGGTGCCGGGCGTGGCCTCGACGTCATCACCGGCGAGGCCGGCGACTTCTACTTTCACGGCGTGCCGCCCGGCAAGTACACGATCCTCGCGGTCGACGATCGCTACGATCGGTTCAAGCGCCCGATCGAGATCTCCAAGAAGGAGGCGCTCGAGGTCCGGCTGTGGATGCGCCCGCGGGGCGGCAATCCGTACGAGACCGTGATCGAGGGCGAGCGCGAGACGATGGAGGTGACCAAGCGAACCCTGCAGCGCCAGCAACTGACCAGCATCCCGGGCACGTTCGGTGATCCGATCCGCGTGATCCAGACGCTGCCCGGCATCCAGCGCGCGCCGTTCGGGTTAGGCCTGTTGCTCGTGCGTGGCTCGAATCCGGACGACACCGGCATCTTCGTCGACGGTCACGAGGTCCCCTCGCTGTTCCATTTCCTCGGAGGTCCGTCGATCTTCAACGCCGAGATGCTGGAGTCGCTCGACTTCTATCCCGGTGGCTTTCCCGGCCGGTTCGGGCGCCATCACGGCGGCGTCGTCGCGCTCGAGACCCGGCCGACCAAGTCCGATGGCATCCACGGCTCCGCGAAGGTCGACTTCATCGATGCGGGCGGCTACATCCGCGCGCCGCTCACCGATGACCTGTCGGTCGCCGCGGCGGGCCGGCGCTCGTACATCGACGCGTTCCTCGGCTTCATCTTGCCCGCGCCCGCGCGCGGCGCGCAGCGCGTCGTCACGCCGGTCTATTACGACTACCAGGCGCGCGTCGATTACAACTTGCACGACGAGGGCCACGCGAGCGTGTTCGTGATCGGCTCGTCGGACGGGCTGCATGTCCTCGACCAGGATCCCGACGCGGCGGTCTCGACCAACCTCGACAGCTCCGTGAAGTTCCTGCGCGTGATCGGCACGTACGAGCGCCCGATGGCGGGCGACCTGAAGCTGACGCTGTCACCGGCGTGGGGCCGCGATACGGTGTCGTTCAGCGGCGCGCAGGCCGAGGCCTCGGGCCCGTTCACCAGCATCGGCGTGATCAACGACAACCTGTCGTATCGCATGCGCGTGAAGGGCAAGCTCGCCGCGCGCGTCACGCTCGATACCGGCCTCGATCTGCTGTCGCGGATCACGCACTACCAGGCGCTCGTCCCGATCGACGACACCGCGGTCGACACCGCGGGCGTCGACATCCAGCCGACCCAGGTGTTCCGCGGCTCGCAGATGTTCGGGATGGGCGCGTACCTCGACCTCGGCATCGACGTCACCGACCGGCTGAAGCTGGTGCCGACGCTGCGCGCCGACGAGTACATCCTCGACGGCGTCGATCGCGCCTCGATCGATCCGCGGTTCGTCGCGCGCTACCGGGTCGACGATCACTGGACGCTCAAGGGCTACGTGGGCCGGTTCACCCAGCCGCCGCAACCCGAAGCGCTCGATCGCAGGTTCGGCAACCCGAAGCTCGAGCTCGAGCACGGCATGCACTACGGGCTCGGCTACGAGTGGCGCCCGGATCACCTGTGGTCGATCGACAGCGAGATCTATTACGTCGCGCGCTCGAACCTCGTGATCTTCTCCGATGAAGTCACCCAGAACAGCGATGGCACGTACACCTACGTCAACTTCACGAACGAGGCGCGCAACTACTCGTACGGGTTCGAGGCGATCCTCAAGCGCGAGATCACCGAGCACCTCTATGGCTGGCTGTCGTACACCTACAGCCGCGCGCGCGAACAGCGCCACCCCGATTCGGACTGGCGGCCGACGACGTTCGATCAACCGCACGTGCTCAACGCGGTCGCGAGCTACAAGCCGGGCGCCGGGTTCGAGCTCGGCGCACGGTTCCAGCTCGCGAGCGGCCGGCCCGAGACCCCGGTGATCGGCGCGACCTACGACGCCGATACCGGCGGCTACGTCCCGGTGACCGGTGCGGTGCGCTCGGTTCGCGATCCGACGTTCTATCAGCTCGACGCCCGCGTCGAACGCGACTGGCTGTTCGATCGCTGGACGTTCGGGGTCTACCTCGACGTGATCAACGTGCTGAACACGACCAACGTCGAGGCGTACCAGTACGACTATCGCTACCGGCAGCGCGCGCCGATCACGAGCTTCCCGATCCTCCCGACGCTGGGGGTCAAAGGCACGTGGTGAAGTGGCTCGCCCTCCTCGCGGTCGCCGGGTGCGGCACGTTCGAAGATCCGAACGTCGTGATCGATCTGCGCGTGATCGCGATGGTCGCCGAGCCGCCCGAGCAGGTCATCGACGTGTCGATGACGACCGATCCGATCGCGCTGTTGCAACAGGTCGTTCCCGCGCAGGTGTGCGCGCTGGTCTCGGACCGCGACTTCGATCGTGACCTGCGGTTCCGCTGGACCCTGTGCGCGCCGGGGACCGACGATCGCTGCGATCTCTCGGCGCCGTACGCCGTGCTCGACTCCGGGATCACGCCCGATCCGGATCAGGATCCGCCACCACCGCTGTGCACCACGATCGCCCCGAACGGTAACCTGCTCGGCGTCGTCACCGACTCGTTGAACAACGACCCGCTGAACGGGCTCGGCGGGATCTACTACGGCGTCGTGCTCCAGCTCGGTGGTGCCGACGCCGATCCGGCGCTCGACATCTACGCGGAGAAGGCGCTGCGGTTGATGCCGAACATCCCGGCCGACATCCAGGCGAATCACAACCCGACGCTGGCGGGCCTGGTCGCGAGCGATCCGGACGCGGCGATGACGAACGCGCAGCCGATGGCGCTGAACGCGTGCGATGCGCCCGGGGCACAAAAGCTCGAGGTCACGCCGCGGCAAAAGGTCCGGCTCACGCCGATCGAGCCGGCCGGTGTGCGCGAGACGTACGTGACGCCCACGATCGATGGCGGTGAGCGCACGTTCACCGAGACCATCACGTATCAGTGGGTGATCGGCGACGGCACCTTGTCGTCGGGCACGTCGGGTGGAGGTCGTGACGCGTTCGGCAACCTCGCGCCGCTGTTCACCGACTTCACGGCACCTTATGCCGCGGATCTCACCGGCCCCGAAAACATCCCCGTGTGGATCGTCGTGCGCGACGAGCGGCTCGGCGCCGCGTGGTACGAGGCATGCATTCACGTCACGCCATGAGGTCCGTGCTCTTCGCTCTGCTGGTCGCTTCACTGGGATGCGGTGGTTCGATCCTCAAGCCCGCCACTCCCGCGGGACCTCCGCCGGGCCAACCGCCGCCCGCGACGAGCATGGACGCGACGGCCCGGCCCCAGCCCGAGGCACCGGGCACCGCGCCAGTCGTGCCCGAGACCGGCGGCTCGATCGCGAACCATGGCCCCGCACCGCTACCGATCGTGCTCGCCTCGAATCCTTCGCCGAGGTCACCGGCGCAGGTGTCCGCGGCGGCCCCCACGCAGAAGGTCGGCGCTCCGCTGATGAGGCGCGGTGCGGTCGAGGTCCGCGGCAGCGGGATCGACGTGGCGACAGTGACGCGCTACCTCAACAAGGCGACCGCGAGCTTCATGCTCTGTTACCAGAGCTCCGCGAGCTCGAACCCGAACATCACCGGCACGACCACGCTGACGTTCAAGATCGACCACGCGGGCAACGTCTCGGACGCCGACACCAGTGGCGGTCTCGATCGCGAGGTCGAGCGATGCCTCGCGGGCGTCGCGACCGGGATCGCGTTTCCGAAGATCCGCAATGCGAGCGCGATGGTGAGCTACCCGCTGTCGTTCGCGATGAAGTGACGCCGCTACGCGCGCTACTCGATCGTGAACGAGGCCGAGTTCGAGATCCGGCCGGCGGCCGTGACCGAAACATCGACCTCACCGCTCGCGTGCGGGACCTCGACCATGATCGCGTCGTCGGCCCACGTCGTCGCGACTCCCGGCACCGTGCCGAAGTCGACGCTGCCGGCGCTATCGCAGGTCGGATCTTCCTGGCCGTTGTCGGGTCGCTGGCAGAAGTAACTCCCGGCGATCATCACGATCGCTCCAGCGCTCGCGTGATCGGGCACGATGCTCGCGACCTGCGGCGCCGGGATGTCCTCGTTCGCGGCGCACGCCGCGAGCGCGACCAGCGCCCCGACCAGCGCGAGGATCGCTATGCGCAGGCGTCGCATAGCCCTCGCACGTGAACTTCGACCTGGCGCTGCTTGACCGAGCGTGGCGGCTTGGACCGCGAGGCCTGGCGCGAGACCAGCTCGAGCTCGGGCAGGCACGCGACGGTGCCGCATTCGGTGCAGACGAAGTGCGGGTGCGCGTTGCTGGCGTGCTCTGCACTCACGGCTTCGAACCGCCACACGTGATCGCCGACGTCGGTGCGGCGGACCAGGCCAGCCTCGGCGAGATCGGTGAGGTTGCGATAGATCGTCGCGCGATCCCAGGCCTGGCCGGCGAGTCGATCGGCGGCGTCACCGTGCGACACCGGCGCGTCCGAGGATCGCAGCAGCGCGAGCACGGCGAGCCGCGACGGGGTCGCCCGCAGGCCGACGCCCCGGACCGCGGCGCGGAGCTCGTCGAGGCTGTGCTGCCGGCTCGCCATGCCGTCACTCTACGCCCTCGCCGGGACCCGCACAACCAGTTGCAATTCGTGTGCATCAGCGGATCGGCGTCGGCGCGGAGCCATGGCGTGCAGCCCGGCGGAGTACGCTTTCGCGATGGACCTGGAGCTCCTGGAGGACCTGGCGTTATCCGAAGATCGCGCGGCCGCACTCGCCCAGCTCCTCCCGGGTAGCGAAGACCACGACTACTTCCGTTGCCTGCACGCCCAGCAGCGCGGTGATCTTGACCAGGCGGAGCGGGTGATCGCGGAGTGGCCGGATCGCCACGGCACGAACGCGCTGTATCACCGGCTGACCCTGCGCCAGCTCCTGTATCGCGTCATGTCGGGCACGGGCTCGGCTGCGGGCGCTGCCGAGCGCGCCGCGGAGGACCTGCGTGACCGGCTGGGGGTCTCGCACTGGCACGAGGCCGAGGTCCCGGCGAGCGAGCCAGCCGCGCGCCCGACCCGGCTCGCCCCGGGCGTGTTCGACGGCGCCGCGTTGCTGGCGCGCGGCGTCGAGGCCTCGGCCGATCTGGCCCAGGTCACCGATGAAGGGCTCTACGAGCTGGTTGATGGTGGCCTCGGGCGTGGCCTCGATGGGGGCCTCGATCCGACCCGCCGTCATGTCTTGCTGGATCGCCTGCACCACACACCCGCGAAGCAGCTGGCCGCGCTCGTCGCCGGTGATCTCGACGCGCGCGGCCACGCGTTCGGCGGCTCGCGGATCCACGCCGAGCTCACGCTCGACCAGCTCCACGAGGTCGCGCGCCGGCGGCCCGAGCTCACCACGCACGCGGCGTGGATCGGTGCGGTCGTGCGGCGGATGCGGCCACCCGCGTCGGTCGACCTCGGGCTCGATCGCGACGCGCGCGAGGCCTACCTCGGCGAGCTGTGGACGTTCGTGGCGCGGCTGCCGCCGGTGACCAATTCGCTCAAGGCGCACGTGCTGTGGCACTTGCTCGACGCGCAGCGCCGGCGCGATGCGAAGCCCGATCGCGAGCTGTTCGCCGCCTACCTCCAGCTACCGCGCACCGCGGCGTACGCGCTGCATCGCGACGTCCGCGGCGAGGAGCTCGTGGCGTTCGGCACGGACTTCTCGGCGATCACCGGCCTGTGGAGCGCGGGCAGCGACGAGGAGCTGGTGCGCGATCTGGTGCAGCGCCGGATCGAGGACGCCCCTCGCTATGCCTCGTGGCTCGACCGTGGCTGGCTCGAGGCCGTGATCGCGGAGGCCCGGCTGCTCACCGGCACCGGTGACATCGAGAGCGCGACCCGCGTGCTCGGCCCCGCGCGCGCGGCGCAGCTCCGCGAGCGCGTCGAGCTCGCGTGGTGCGTGCACGACCGCACGCGGTTCGCCGCCGAGGAGTCGGTCGTGCTCGATGTCGACGTCAAGCACGTGCCGGAGCTGACGGTGAACGTGTTCCGCGTCGATCCGCTTGCGTACTTCCAGCACCACCAGAAGGAGGTCGGGGTCGAGCTCGATCTCGACGGCCTCGCCGCGAGCCACGAGCTCGTGCTGCGCTTCACCGAGCCCGCGATCCGGCGCGTGCGACGCCGCATCGAGCTGCCGATGTGCGCGCGGCCCGGCACGTACGTGATCGATCTGATCGGCAACGGCATCGCGAGCCGCGCGGTGGTCCACAAGGGCCGGCTGCGGTTCGCGACCCGGGTCGGCGCGGCCGGGCACGTCGTCGAGGTGCTCGACGAGGCGGGTCACGAATTACCCGGCGCCCGCGCGTGGGTCGGCGCACGCGAATACGTCGCCGACGAGCGCGGCTCGTTCGTCGTCCCGTTCTCGACCGCGCCGTCGACGGTGCCGATGCTGCTGATCTACGGCGAGCTCGCGCAGGTCGCCGCGCTCGCCATGGTCGCGGAGCGCTACGAGCTCGAGCTCCAGCTCGCGCTCGATCGCCAGCAGCTCACCACCGGGCGCACGGCCCACGCGCTCGCCCGCGTGCGGCTGCGGTGCGGCGACGCGCCGGCATCGCTCGCGCTGATCACCCAGCCGACCTGGGATGTCACGGTGACCGATCGCGCCGGCGTCGCGACGACGAAGTCCCAGCCGCTCGTGCTCGTCGATCACGAGGTCGCGGTGCTCGAGATCCCGCTCGGCGACGATGTCGCGCGCGTCGACCTCGCGGTGCGCGGGCGGGTCGGCGTCATCGCGGAACAACGAGAGCAAGAGCTCGTCGCGGCGGAGACGATCGAGGTCGCGACGATCCACGCCACGGTCGCGACCGAGGCGCTGTTCGTGGCGCGCACCGCGGCCGGCTGGGTGCTGTCCGCGCTCGGCAAATCGGGGGAACCGCGCGCGCACCGTCCGGTCAACGTCGTGCTGGTGCATCGCTGGTCGCGGATCCAGTTGACCTGCGAGCTCGCGACCGACCCGGATGGGCGGGTCGAGCTCGGCGCGCTGCCCGGCGTGCAGCGGATCACCGCGACGCTCGGGTCGACCACGCAGACCTGGATCACCGACGATCCCGAGCTCGCGTGCCCGGCGCTGGTCGTCGACCATCCAGCCCGATCCGGATCCGGAGCCGGAGCCGGCGAGGCCGCGCCACCGATCCTCGTGCCGCTGCCGCCGCGCCGGAGCCCCGCGGAGCTCGTGCGCGGGCTCTCGCTCGTCGAGCTGCGCGCCGGGGTGCCGATGCGTCATGTCACCGAGGCCGAGATCACGCCGCTCGCGAGCGCGATCCGGATCGCGGCGCTCGCACCGGGGGACTACCAGCTACGCGGCCCGGGGCTGTTGCCGACGCGGCTGCGCGTGGTGGCGCCGACCGCGATCGCGATGCGGCAAGCGGTGACGCCGACCGAGATCGTGGAGCTGACGCGCCCTGCGCCGGCGATCGTCTCGGTGACGACCGATCACGACCTGGTGATCGAGCTGGCCGGCACGACGCCCGACACCCGGGTCCACGTGATCGCGACCCGGTTCTTGGCCGCACGCACCTCGCCGTTCGACGCGACCGACCTGCCGTTGCGCGCCCGCCCAGATCGAGCGCGCGGCGTCGACTACGTCTCGGGACGCGAGCTCGGCGACGAGTATCGCTACGTGCTCGATCGACGCACCGCGCGCCGCTATCCCGGCGTGATGGGTGACAAGCCGAGCCTGTTGCTCGCCCCATGGGCGCGCCGGACGACCTCGACCGCGGTGGCCGATGCGCGCGGTGGCGGCCAGTTTCGCGCGGGGCCACCGGCGAGGATGGCCGCGGCCGCGCCGTCCGCCGCGTTCGCGCCGCGCGAAGTGGCCGGCGACGCGGACGCCTACGCCGGCTATGACTTCCTGGCCGAGGCCCCGATCGTGGTCGCGAACCTGGTGCCGCGCGACGGCCGGATCGCGATCCCGCTCGCCGCACTCGGCCACGCCACCGCGGTCACGATCCTCGTCGACGATCCGGGCGGCCTGGTCGAGCGCTACGCGTGGCTCGCCGAGCCGGCGCTCGAGCCGCGCGACCTGCGCCTGCGCGTCGCGCTCGATCCCGATCGCCACGCGCTGCAGCGGAAGTCGATCGCGCCGCTGCACGCGGGCGGCGTGCTCGAGATCCGCGATCTCGCGACCGCGAAGGTTCACCTGCTCGACTCGGTCGAGCGCGCGCACGCCTACTTGCTCGCGCTCCGTGACGACGCCGCCCTGCGCGACTTCGCGTGGGTCACGCGCTGGCACGCGCTCGCCGAGAGCGAACGCCGAGAGCTGTACTCGCGGCACGCGTGTCACGAGCTGCACGTGTTCCTGTACTTCAAGGATCACGCGTTCTTCGACGCGGTGGTGCGCCCACACCTCGCGCACAAGCGGACCAAGACGTTCATCGACCACTGGCTGCTCGACGCCGACCTCGCCCCGTACCTCGAGCCCGGGCAGCTGATCCAGCGCAACGCGTTCGAGCTCGCGTTACTCGGCCGCCGCCTGCGCACCGAGCCGGCGCTGGTCCGCATCCTCGACGATCGGATCGCGCTGCTGCCGCCCGATCCGGCGACCGAGACCAGGCTCGTCGACGCGTTGCTCGGCGCCGCGGCGCTCGAAGGCGCGAACGAGCTCGCCGGGCTCCAGGCCGAGGCGTTCGGGACCGCCGCCCTCGCCGCCGACCTCGCGATGGTGCCGCCACCAGGCGCGCCGCCTCCCGCACCGGCGCGGTCGCGCGCGGCCCCGGCCGCGAAGCGCAAGCAGGAGGCTCGCGACGAGGCCGCCGCCGATGCCGATGCCGATGCCGAGACCGAGCGCGAGGTCACGCGCGGCGGCGGGTCGCTGAAGGCCGACATGGCCCGCCGCCAGGCCGAGGCGCCGATGTTCCGCGCCGCCGACACGACCCAGGAATGGGCGGAGCACAACTGGTTTCACCGCACGCCCGCGCAGAGCGGTGCGGACATGATCGTCGCGAACCGGCTGTGGCGCGACTATGCGCGGCACGAGTCCGGCGAGTTCTTGTCGCCGTGGTTCGGGCTCGCGACCGCGAGCTTCGCCGAGGCGATGTGCGCGCTCGCGGTGATCGATCTGCCGTTCGTCGCCACGCCCCACCGGATGCAGGCCGAGGGACCCGAGCTCACGATCACGACGACGGGCAACGTGCTCGCCGGCACGTCCCAGCTCGTCGACGTGCCGGACCTCGCGGTGACCGGCTCCCCGATCGTCGTCGGTCAGACCTATGTTCGTGCCGACGATCGCTTCGGGTTCGAAGCCGGCGAGCAGGTCGACAAGTACGTCACCGGACCGTTCGCCGCGGGCGTGGTCTACACGTGCCTGGTCGTGCTCGCGAACCCGACCAGCTCGCGCCAGCGGATCGCCGCGCTCGTCCAGATCCCGCGCGGCAGCATCGCGGTCGGCGGCACCCGCGCGACCCAGACGATCGAGATCGCGCTCGCCCCGTACGGCACGCACGGCCACGAGTCTTCGTTCTACTTCCCGGCGCCGGGTCGGTTCTCGCACTTCCCGGTCCATGTCAGCCGGTTCGATCAGATCATCGCCCACGCGCCGGCCCAGATGCTCGAGGTCACGGCCGGCGGCGAGGTCGCCGATCCGACGTCGTGGGCCTACCTGTCGCAACACGGCACGCTCGCCGACGTCGTCGCGTTTCTCGGGGTCGCGAACCTCGGTGGCGCCGCGCTCGACCTCGCGAAGGTGCTGTGGCGGCTCCGCGACCGCGCGGCCTACATCGCGATCCTCGCGGCGCTCGAACAGCGCCGGGTCTACGACACCGAGGTCTGGGCCTACGCCCTGCTCCACCGCGATCTGCCGCGGATCCGCGCGTGGCTGCGCGCCGAGCCGGCGCGGCTGGTCGCGGCCGGTCCGGAGCGGGAGATGATCGGCTCGGATGCCGAAGCGGTCGGCCTCTACGAGCACCTCGAGTTCGCGCCGCTGGTCAACGCGCGCGCCCACAAGCTCGGCTCGAAGGTGCGCATCCTCAACGATGGCTTCGCGCGGCAATACCGCGCGTTCCTCGAGCTCGTCGCCCACCGGCCGGCGCCGACCGGCGAGGACCTGCTCGCGGCGGCGAGCTACTTCGCCGCGCAAGATCGCGCCGAGGCGGCGGTAGCCACGCTCGCTCGGGTGGCCCCGGTCTCGGTCACCGAGCACATGCAACTCGCCTACCTCGCCGCGTACGCCGCGTGCCTGACCGGCGAGCCCGCGCGCGCCCACCAGCTCGTGCAGCCCTGGCGCGAGGTGCCGGTCGATCGCTGGCGCACGAAGTTCGCGGCGCTCGCGGCGATGCTCGACGAGCTCGCGGGTGCGAGTGCGCAGGTGAGCGACCCGCGCAATCGCGACCAGCAGCAGGGCGAGCTCGCCTCGCGCCAACCGGCGTTCGAGCTCGCGGTCGACCGGGACGGTCTCGTGATCCAGCAACACCACGTCGCCACGCTCGAGCTGCGCTACTTCGAGATGGACGTCGAGCTGCTGTTCTCGCGCCAGCCGTTCGTCCAGAGCGACGTGTCGCGGTTCTCGTTCATCGAGCCGGGCCACCGCGACCAGGTCACGGATCCCGCGCCGGAGCACCGCGTGCCGTGGCCCCCGGAGCTGCGCGGCAAGAACGTCGTCGTCGAGGCGGTCGGCGCGGGCCTGCGCAAGGCTCGGATCCACTACGCGAACGACCTCGCAGTGAACGTCGCGCATCAGTATGGCCAGCTCCGCGTCCAGCGCGCCTCCGATCGCGCCCCGTTGCCGGCGTCCTACGTCAAGGTGTACGCGCGCCGGCACGATGGCACGATCGCGTTCTATAAGGACGGCTACACCGACTTGCGCGGCTGGTTCGATTACGCGACGCTGTCGACGAGCGACCTCGACCACGTCGAGCGGTTCGCGCTGCTGGTCGCCTCGGATCGCGCCGGCGCGGCGATCCTCGAAGCCGGACCGCCCCCGAGGTAAGCTTGCAGCGTGCTGTATCGAGGAGAGCTCGCCATCGCGACCCACGCGCGCGGTACGATCGACATCACGCAGCAGGTCGCGGACGTCGTCCGCGCGAGCGCTGCACGGTCGGGGCTCGCCACGGTGTTCATCCACCACACCAGCGCGTCGCTGATCATCTGCGAGAACGCCGATCCGGCCGTGCGTGCGGATCTCGAGCGGTTCGCGGCGCGGCTCGTCCCCGACGGCGACGCGCTGTTCGAGCACGTCGCCGAGGGTCCCGACGACATGACGGCGCACGTCCGGACCGTGCTCACCCAGACCTCGATCGGCATCCCGATCGTGAACGGCGCGCTCGAGCTCGGGACCTGGCAGGGCCTCTATCTCTGGGAGCATCGGACCGCCCCCCACCGGCGCAAGATCACCGTGACGATCATCGGTGAGTGAGCGGTGAGCGAGCTGCTCTCCACCCTGCGCGAGACGCTCGTCGCGCTCGCGCACGCGGATCCCGAGCTACGACGGTTCGGCGCGGCGCGGCATCGCTACGAGCTCGCTCCCGTGCTCGACGCGGCCGCCGCGGCACACCTGCCCGACGAGCTCCGCGCGTACGCGACCGAGCTCGCCGGCGGCGGGGTCGGCCCGTACTACGGCCTGCTCCCGCTCGCGCAGGTGCGGCCGATCGCCGCGGTCCCCGGAGTCACCGCGTTCACGCGCGCGCTACCGATCGCACACCTCGGCTGCGGTTACGCCGCCGTGATCCCGCTCGACGGCGCGGCACGCGATCAAGTCTGGATCGATGCGCGCGCGCTCGGCCTCGTCGCCCCGATGTTCGGCAGCTTCACCGCATACGTGATCGATTGGATCGATCGAATCGCGAACGCGCGCTGGCCCGAGGGGTTCGTGCCACCCGGCCGATGCGCGCTCGCCACCGCGCTCGCCGGCTACCTCGCGATCCACGAGCAGCGGCTGGGCGTCGCGCCCGGCGGCTTGTCCGGCGACGCGCTCGCCGACGCGCTCGCCGCGCTCGGACCCGGGGCGATCCAGATCGCGAACGAGGGTCCGTTGTTCGCCGCCGATGTCCCGGTGGACCCGTGCGCCACGTGCGCCCGGCTGCTCGACAATCTCGGCGTTTCGCTCGTGGTGGTCCGCTGATCGAGGCTCACCCGGCCGCGTCGGTCCAGATCGGCCGGCGCTGGGATTTGACTCCAAATAGGCGAGCTTATTATGTTTTATTGCTCGCGATGGCCGGGCGCTAAGCTCGTTCCTTTAGGCTAGAGTCCCCCCGTGGCCGAGTCGCTCGCCGGACCGGGTTTCTACCCGCAACCGAATGAGTGGACGTGCGGGCCGTTCGCGCTCAAGCACGCGCTGCTCGCGCTCGGCCGCATGGTCGACGTCACCCACGTCGCGCAGACCGCGAAGACGCACTGGTGGTCCGGCACGGACGAGATCCAGCTCGCGCGCGCGGCTCGCGAGTTCGAGTGCGACCTGATCCTCGAGCGCCGCAGCGATCCCGAACAGGCGCGCAAGCTGCTCATCAAGTACCTCAAGGAGCAGACGCCGGTGCTGCTGTGCGTGGACGAATGGACGCACTGGATCACGGTGCTCCGCGCCGAGGGCGAGCGGTTCGTGATCGTCGATTCGAACAGCGATCCGGTGCTCGCGATCCGGACGTGGCCGCAGCTCCGCAACTGGTGGCGCTACCGCGACACGGACTACTCCAAGACCGAGCCGCCGATCCTGTACGACCTGATGGCGGTCAAGCCACGGTTCCGCACGACGGTGAAGGCCGACTTCTCGGTCGAGCGCGTGAAGTTCCTGCGCCGGCCGGAGAACCGCCGGCTCGCCGGACACTGGAACGAGTATCTCGAGGATCTGCTCGAGATCTGCAAGCCGCCGTCGCTGCGCATCGCGGAGCCGCTGTCGATGGGCGAGTTCTTGCGCCGCCACGCGGAGCTGCTGATGACGCGCGTCGTGTACTGGCACGGCGACGTCAACCGCGACGAGGTCGCCCGCGTGCTGCGCGACCTGCGGTTCGTGTCGGAGACCTACGGTCTCGTGATCCCGGCGTCGATGAGCCGGCGCGCGCTGGCGGACCTCGCGATCGTGATCTCGCTGTGGGCGTGCGCCGCGACCGGCGTCGATCCGATGTTCGGCGCGCCCGGCGCGGTGACCTCGGCCGGTGGCCGCAAGCGCCGCACGCGCACGACCGGACGCGCCCACACCAAGGTCAGCAGCAAGCGTCACTGAAGCCGACCTTCCGCTACCCGAGCGCGTCGACCACGGCATCGCCGATCGCGCGGCGCAGCGCCTTGATCCGCGCCGCCGAGTCCCCGAACCGCGTCGGGTGGACGCGATTGGTCAGCACGACGAACCAGCGCTTGCGTGGGAGGTCGAGCCAGATCGACGTTCCCGTGAAGCCGGTGTGCCCGACCGAGCCGCCACGCGGCCAGCGATCGCCGGCCTGCGAGCTCCCGGGCGTGACCGGCGACGGCGTATCCCAACCCAGCCGCCATGCGTGGCCGGGCGATGGAGCGTCGGTGAAGAAGCGCTCGACGATCGCGGGATCGAAGCGTGCTCGCGGCTCGCCACCGCCGACCGCCACCATCGCCGCGGCGAACGTCGCGACGTCGTCGATCGAGCCGAACAGGCCGGCATGCCCACAGATCCGGCCGCCGAAGAAGCAGTTCTCGTCGTGGACCAGGCCCGCGACGACCCCGCGCTCGTCGAGCTCGGTCGCCACCGCGCCGGCGATCGGCTCCGGCGCGAAGCGCGCGGCGAGCCCGAGTGGGCCGGCGACGAGGTCGGCGAAGGCTCGCTCGAGCGGACGTTCGGCGACCAGCTCGATGATGCGGCCGAGCTGGATGTAACCGAGGTCGCTGTACACCGGGTCGGCGGAGAGCTGGACCGGCACGCGTTGCGCGCGCTCGACGAGCGCCGCGCGCGGATCGGCCGGACGTGCGCCGCGCAGCCACCGGAACAGCTCGACGTGCGCGACGCAACCGGCGGCGTGGCCGAGCAGTGCACGGAGCGACGCCGGGCTCGTCGAGGCGGGCAGCCAGCGCCGGATCGGTGCCGCGAGGTCGAGGGCGCCATCGCCGGCGAGCACCATCGCACACGCGACAGTACACATCGGCTTGGTCAACGACGCGAGATCCCACGGCGTGGTGTCGGTGATCGGCGGGCCGCGCTCCGGCAGCGCACGGGTGTGGCCCCGGACGAGCCGGAACACCTCGCGGCCGCCATCGCCGACCGAGACCGCGGCACCGGAGCCGAGCCCGGCGGCCAGCGCTGCATCGACGAGCTGGACGATCGAGTCCATCGGATACGCGATTATCGGCGACGTGGCACGCGATCGTCGACGTGGCGGCCGCGATTCTCGTGGTAAATTGCCGGGACGTGACTCGTTACGAGCTGCTCGACCGCATCGGCGTCGGCGGCATGGCGGAGATTTTCCGCGGCAAGGCCGTGGCCGCCGGCGGCTTCGAGAAGCCCGTCGCGATCAAGCGCATCTTGCCGCACTTGTCGCAGGATCGGCGCTTCGTCGAATTGCTGATCGCCGAGGCCAAGGTGCTGTCGCTGCTCAAGCACCGCAACATCGTCCAGATCTTCGACGTCGGCCTCGGCGACGACGGCCAGTACTTCCTGGTCATGGAGTTCGTCGATGGCAAGGACCTCGGCGCGGTCCAGCGCGCGCTCGAGGCCCAGCGCCGCAAGCTGCAGTTCGATCTCGCGCTCCACATCGGTGCGGAGATCTGCGAGGCGCTCGAGCACGCGGTGATGTCGCGCGGTCCGGATGGCAAGGCGATGTCGCTCGTGCATCGGGATGTCTCGCCGTCGAACGTGCTGGTCTCGCGGGCCGGCGAGATCAAGCTCACCGACTTCGGCATCGCGAAGCGCGCCGAGCAAGACGCGACCCACGGCGGCGTGGTGCGCGGCAAGTTCGCGTACATCTCGCCGGAGCAGGCCCGCAACGAGCACCTCGATCCGCGCAGCGACGTGTTCTCGGTCGGCATCCTGATGTGGGAGCTGGTCTGCAACCGCCGCTTGTTCTCCCAGCTCGGCGACCTCGAGGCGCTGCGCGCGGTGCGCGAGCCGGTGATCCGGAGACCGACCGAGATCGATCCACGGCTACCGCCCGCGATCGACGACATCGTGATGACCGCCCTGGCCCGCGACAAGGCGCGGCGCCACGCGAGCCCCGGCGTGCTCGGCGCGAAGCTGCGCTCGCTGCGCTACTCGCTCGAGACGACGAGCGGGGATCCGGCAACCGCGCTCGCGCGCATCGTCGAATCGACCGAGCAGCTCGAGCGCGAGAGCAAGCCGCCGCAGGCGATGGCCCGCGCGATCGCGCCCAAGCCGACCGACTTCGACGTCTCGGATGCGACGGTGATCCGGATCCAAACCGCCGATGCGTTCAGCACGCACGACCACGAATCGAGCTTGATCCGCGCACGCCAGGTGATCGATCGATTCGAGGACGAAGAGACCCGCCTCGCGCAATTCTCGGGCGATCAGCTGCGGATGCTCCGCGCCACCGAGCCGCGCGATCTGGACGAGCTTCCCGAGCCGACGCTCCAACGCAAGCGGACCCGCGCGCCGAGCGACGAGGCGACCCGCGCGCGGGCGCCGATGATGCCGATGATGCGGTTCGATGACGAGCCGCCGACGACGCTCCCGGTCACGCCGGTCGACAGCGATACACCACCCCATCAGCACTTCTCCGCGAGCGAGGAGACGCGGCTGTTCCAGTCTCCAGAGCGGCGAACCCCACCGCCCCAGCCGATCGCGCGCGCGAACGCGGCACCGCTGCCCGGCCCTCCAGCGCCGGGAGTGCCGGCGCCCGGTGTGCCGGTCGCAAAGGCCCCTCAGCTCGGCGCGCCGCGTCCGCCGGTCGTACCCGCGTTCGGCGCTCCGCCCGGATTCTCGACGTGGGGTCCACCGATCGCGGCGCAACGCCCGCGCGACGCGACCCCGACCGCGCAAGACACGTTCGATCCGCCGGCGTACCCGCCGCGGCGACCGTCGCAACCGCGGGTCGCCGGATTCGGGCAGAAGCGGGCCGCCAGGTACGGCCTCAAGCCGTGGATGTTGATCGCGGGCGCGATCTTGGTCGCGATCCTCGCGTTCGCGATCACGCGCGCGTTCATCCGTTGATCCGGCGCTACTCCCAGCTGGCATCGAACTGGCAGTACTCGTCGCCGCGGGTCCGGCACAGCGACTCCTCGACGATCGGCCGCTTGCCACCAGAGAGCTCGAGCGAGCGTTCGATGAAGCCGGCGACCGAGAGGCAGTGCACCCGATGCGGGGTCGGGAACCCGCGAAGCCGCAGCACCGCCGCGCGATTGCCGCGGGTCGCGACCTCGAAGTAGCCGGCGTCGTAGTGCGCGCTCCACAGCCGGACCGCGCGGCCCAGGATCCACTGCACGCTGCCGACCTTGAAGAACAGCCGGTAGATCGTCGTGAGATTTGCGTCGGCGCTGTAGCGGCCGAGCAGCTTGACCAGCCCGAGGTCGCCTCGACCGAACAGGCGATCGATCGTCTCGTTGAGCTCGACGAACGCCTCGAACGAGTACCACTGCGCCTTCGCGAACCCGCGCTCGATGCCTTCGCGCACCGCGGGGCTCGCTTGCTTGACCAGGCGATCGACGCCCGCGGCCCCGTGCCCGAGCTGAACCCACAGGACGCGCGACGTCATCGCACTTCCTTTTACGTTCGCCACTTTTGAATTCTACGCCATCACTCTAGGATACGCGGCGTGAAACCAGACCCGATCGCCCGCCTCGAGCAGATGGAGGCCAACGCCGCCATCGCCGGTGGTGAAGCCCGCATCGCGAAGCAACACGAGGCCGGCAAGCTCACCGCGCGCGAGCGGATCGCGGCGCTGCTCGATGAGGGCAGCTTCGTCGAGCTCGACAAGTTCGTCACGCATCGCTGCGCCGACTTCGGCATGCAAGACCACAAGGTCCTCGGCGACGGTGTCGTCACGGGGCATGGCTCGGTCGACGGCCGGCCGGTATGCGTGTTCGCGCAGGACTTCACCGTGTTCGGCGGCTCGCTGTCCGGTGCGTACGCGCAGAAGATCTGCAAGGTCATGGATCTCGCGACCAAGATCGGCTGCCCGGTGATCGGGCTCAACGATTCGGGCGGCGCGCGCATCCAGGAGGGGGTCGAATCGCTCGCGGGCTACGCCGATATCTTCCTGCGCAACGTGCTGAGCTCCGGGGTCGTGCCGCAGCTGTCCGCGATCATGGGGCCGTGCGCCGGTGGCGCGGTGTACTCGCCCGCGATCACCGACTTCATCCTGATGGTCGATCGCACGTCGTACATGTTCATCACCGGCCCCGAGGTGATCAAGACGGTCACCCACGAGGAGGTCTCGAAGGAGCAGCTCGGCGGCGCGATGACCCACGCCTCGAAGTCGGGGGTCTCGCACTTCACGGAGCCCGACGAGCTCGCGTGCATCGAGCGGATCCGAGATCTATTGTCGTTCATGCCCGGCAACAACCACGAGGATCCGCCGGTCCACGCCTCGGACGACCCACCCGATCGCGCCGACGAGGCGCTCGACACGATCGTGCCGCTCGAGTCGAACAAGCCGTACGACATCAAGAAGATCGTCACGGCGGTCGTCGACGATCGCAAGTTCACCGAGGTCCACAAGGACTACGCGAAGAACATCGTGTGCGGGTTCGCGCGCTTCGAGGGCCGCTCGGTCGGCATCGTCGCGAACCAACCGAACCACCTCGCCGGCTGCCTGGACATCGATGCCTCGACCAAAGCCGCGCGGTTCGTGCGGTTCTGCGACTGCTTCAACATCCCGCTGGTCACGTTCGTCGACGTGCCCGGCTTTCTGCCCGGGACGACCCAGGAGTACGGCGGCATCATCAAGCACGGCGCGAAGCTGCTCTACGCATTCGCCGAGGCGACCGTCCCGAAGATCACGGTGATCACGCGCAAGGCGTACGGCGGCGCGTACGATGTCATGGCGTCCAAGCACATCCGCGCCGACGTCAACGTGTCGTACCCCGCGGCGGAGATCGCGGTGATGGGGCCCGACGGCGCGGTCAACATCATCTACAAGGGCGAGCTCGACAAGATCGCCGACGACCAGGCGAAGTCCGAGGCACGTGCGAGGTTTACGGACCACTACCGCGAGACGTTCGCGAACCCGTACAAGGCGGCGTCGCTCGGCTATATCGACGAGATCATCCGCCCGCGCGATACGCGCTGGACGATCGTGCGCTCGCTGCGCATGCTCGCGAACAAGCGCCAGGCGAACTTGCCGCGCAAGCATGGCAACATTCCCTTGTGAGGTTTACCGGCCTGGTGCTCGTCGTCGCGACGAGTGGAGCGTGCACGCACGCGCAGCCAGCGGTACCGATGCGGCCTCTGTCACGCGAGGCGTACGCGCACTACTTCGCGGGCCGGTTCGCGATGTTTGGCGAGGACTACGCGACGGCGGTCACCGAGCTCGTCGCGGCCGCGGCGGCGGCTCCGGACCAACCTTCGATCGCGATCGCCGAGGCGAGTGCGCTCGCGAAGGCCAAGCGTGGCGCCGAGGCACGCGCCGTGCTCGCACACGCTCGGGCGACCTGGCCCTCGCACTCGCAGGTCTGGCTCGCCTCGGGCGACCTGCTCGAGAAGGAGCTACCCGACGACGCCGCCCGTGCGTATCGCAAGGCGATCGAGCTCGACGGCAGCGACGAGCGCGCCTACCTCGGGCTCGTGCGCATCGAGCTCGCGCGCGACCACGGCAAGGCGGCCGAGGCGACGTTGCGCGCGCTGGTCGCGAAGGTGCCCGGCTCCGTGGGCGGGCATTATCAGCTCGCGCAGCGGCTCGTGCTCGCGGATGACCTGCCCGGCGCGGTCGCGCAGCTCCACGCGGTGCTCGAACGGGACCCCGATCAGATCGACGCTCGGCTCGATCTCGCGCGCCTGCTGCGCCGGCTCGGCAAGCTCGACGAGGCGATCCGCCAGACCCGCAGCGCGTTCGACCGCTCCGCGCAGCCGCTCGACATCGCCGACGAGCTGTTCGGGCTGCTGTGCGAAGCCGATGACCTGCAGGGGGCGATCGACCTGCTCACGCTGCTCGACGACGACCGCAGCGATGTCGACGCGCTCGCCACGGTGTTGCGCCTCGATCTCCAGCTCGGCCGCGTCGCGAGCGCGGTCGACGTCCAGGCCCGGATCGCCGCACAGGACGCCGAGGCCGGCACGATCGCGCTGGCCGAGCTCCACGCCGCGACCTTCGAGCTCGGCGCGAACGGCGAGCCGCGCAGCGTCGAGGACGTCGCGGCGATCCCCGAGACCTCGCCGCGGTTCGGGCTCGCGCGCAGGATCGCCGCGGGCGCGCTGCTCGCCGCCAACCTGCCGCGGCGAGCGCTCGAGCTGCTGGGCCCCGCCCGCCGCGCCAAGCCCGACGACCTCGAGCTCGCGTATCTCGCCGCGATCGCGACCGCCGACGCCGGCGGCGTCGCCGAGGGACGCGCGCTGGTCAACTCGCTCGGCGCCTCGCCCCAGGGGCAGCTCGTGCGCGCGCGGTTCGAGGATCACGTCCACGCGAGCGACGCGGCGCTGCGCATCCTGAGGCCGTTGATCAAGGCGCGCCCGCGCGATGCGACCGCGCTCAACCTTGCCGGTTACCTGCTCGCGGATCACGGGCAACAGCTCGACGAGGCCCAGGCGCTGCTCGCCCGGGCCCGCGAGCTCTCGCCCGGCGATCCGGCGGTGCTCGACTCGTGGGGGTGGATGTTGCTGCAGCGTGGCCACACCCGCGAGGCGATCCGCGCGCTCGACAAGGCGTCGCGCTACGCCCCGCGCGAGCCCGAGATCATGCTCCACCTGGCGACCGCCTGGGCCGCCGACCACCAGCCCGGGACCGCGGCGCGGCTACTCGACCAGGCGGGCGCCCTGCACCCGTTACCCGACGTGAAGCGCCGGATCACCGAACTGCGCGCGACCCTGATGATAAAATAGCGCGATGAAGCGCGTCGTCGTCATGGCCCTCCTGGTGGTCGCCGGGTGCAAGAACGGGCCCTCGAAGGACCAGTGCAAGCAGCTGCTCGATCACCTCGTCGACCTCGAGTTCAAGGCCGGCGGCGCGGGCGCGACGACCGAGGCGATGAAGCAGCAGCTCGCGAAGAGCAAGGCCGCGGTCAGCGACGCGACGTCGAGTGCGTTCCTCGAGACCTGCACCAAGAAGATGACGAGATCGCGCGTCGAGTGCGCACTCGCGGCGAACGAGCTCGACGGCGACAGCGGCGTCGGCAAGTGCGACGAGTCCAAGTAGGCAGCACCGCCGGAGGTCCGCGGGTTTAGAGGGCCTCGACGACCGCTGCCGCGACGCGCTCGCCAATGGCGGCCGACGCGGTGGCGCCGTGACCGCCGAGCCCGGCGGCCCACACCAGCCACGGCCGATTCGGATCGCCGCCGAGCCGCATCTTGCGATCCTCGGTGTACGCGCGCTGGCACGCCCACCGCCGCGTGATCGGCACGCCGGCGAGCGCGGAGTCGCATTCGTCGAGCACCCGGCGCAGGTGCGCCTCGCCGACGAGGTCGGGCTCCTGGTGGCCAGGCGGGCACTTCGCGGCGTCGCACGGCGAGGCGAGCACGCTCGCGCCATCGCGGCGCAGGTAGATCTCGCCGGCGCCGAGGTGCCACAGCCACGGCGCGCGGTCGGGCACCGTCGCATCCATGATGAACACGTGGCGCTTGAACGAATTCAGCGGGTCGCCGCCGACGAGCTCGCCGGCCCACGCGCCGGAGGCATCGACGACGACCCTGGCCGCGATCGTGCCCCTCGCGGTGACGACGTTCGCCCCGCGTGCCACCGGATCGACGCGCACGACCGGGGTCGCGATCTCGATGCGCACGCCGTGCGCGTAGATCGCGAGCAGACCAGCGACGTCGATCGTGCCGTCGCTCGGGACCCACAGCGCAGCGACGACGTTGAGATCCGGCAGCTGCGGCCAGCGCGCGGTCACGAGCTCCTTCCCGCCAGGTTCGACCGCCACGCCGCGGCGCCGCGCGCGCTCGAGATAGGCCTGCGCGTTGGCCTGGTCGTCGAAGCTGAGCACGCCGCCGGTCGGCGACCACACCGGGAGCGTGCGCAACACCGCGGCACCGCGCACCGTCAAGCCCGCGGTGTCTTCATCTTCGGTGAGCTGGCGGCCCAGGCCCGCGGCGCGGCCGCTCGCGAACCGGCCGAGCTGGACCTCGCGCTCCAGCACGATCACCTCCGCGATGCCGAGCCGCTGGAGCGCCCAGGCGGTCGCGGTGCCGGCGAAGCCTGCGCCGATGATCACCACGTTCGCGGTGGCTGGCAGGTCGCCCACCGAACGTTTGTAGTCTATTGACCGAAGGCCTGCATCCTCGGCAGACTCGAATCATGCCGAGGCTCATACGGCTCGACGCGGACGACGATGTCGGAACCATCTCCGATGCACACCAGGCCTTCCTGGTCGCGCAGCTGGAAGACGATGACGAAGACAATACGGCGTTCCAGATCGACCGAGAAACGATCGAACTGCTCTCCGACAACGATGCCGATCCAGAGCTCCTGGCGATGCTCGAGAAAGCGCTAGGTGACGACGACAGCATGACGATCACGTTCGAGACGTAAACCGGTTGCCAGGCAACTCGAGTTGCCTCGGGGCGCCCGAGCGATCTCGGGGCATTAGGCCTCAGCTGCGGCGGCACCGGGCTTGCTGTACGCGCGGGCATGCATCGCCTGCTCGCCGCGCTCCTGCTCATCACCGCTTGTGCCGATACCGCCGACTCCGGAGACCCCTACGCCGGTGAGGAGGTCAAGTCCGACGACGGCAAAGCGGACTCGAGCGCGCTCGGCGTGTTCCTCGACGCGACGTTCGAGGGCAAGGTCACGGTCGCGTCGTCGTGGGACGACCGCGCGACGATCCAGGATCACCTGTTGTTCACCATCGGTCAGCTCAACGGCATGACCGCGGTCGGCCGCGTCGACAAGGCCGAGCTCTCGAACATCACGAGGTCCACCGCCGGGACCAAGACCGTGATCTCGTACACCGCCAAGCTGCCGATCATCTGGAGCAAGCGCAACGCGGTGCCCGCGACGATCGAGCTCTACATGCCGACCGACATGAGCTCGGTCGCGCAGGACGCGTTCGTGACCAAGTACGGCACCAGGTGTGTCGATCGGGACGCGCACGAGGTCGACTCGGGCTCGATGTTCTATTACTTCCGCCCGAAGGCCTCGGGGTGCACGCTCGCGCCGGCCGACGCCGTGAAGGTGACCGCGTCGCTGTCGCCGAGCCCGACCTCGACGACCGGGAAGTTCCCCGAGTACACCAAGGTCTGGGAGGACAACACGCTCGAGGTCGTCGCGATCTTCGGCAAGTACGAGGACGGCGCCACCTCGAACGACGCCGGCATCGACGGCTTCAACACGTTCGTCGGCGCGATGAAGAGCGAGCTCGCCAGCCACGGCCTCACCACGATCCCCGCGGCGGTGCCGGCGAACCCCGGCGTCGCGGCGCCCGACATCGAGTTCAACGCGACGCTCGCCGATGGCAAGCACATCCACGTGGTCGCGCTGCTCACCGACAACGTCAACACCGGCCTGTCCCAGCCCGCGTTCCGCAGCCGCTACGAGGCGCTCTCGACGCGCGCCGACTTGATCGTTTACAACGGCCACGCCGGGCTCGGCTCGAACATCCGCGCGCTCAACGCCGCGGGCAAGTGGGTCGCCGGCCAGTACGTCGTCGTGTTCATGAACGGCTGCGATACGTTCGCGTACATCGATGGCTCGCTGTCGCAGGCCCACAAGGCGCTCAACAGCGACGACACCACGGGCTGGAAGTACATCGACATCATCAACAACGGCATGCCGGCGTTCTTCGCGTCGATGTCGGGAGCCTCGATGAGCCTGTTCCGCGGCCTGTTGTCGTACGACGACCCCAAGACCTACGAGCAGATCTTCGCGCAGGTCGACTCGTCGCAGATGGTGATGGTGACCGGCGAGCAGGACAACACGTTCACGCCCGGTGCCGGCGGCCAGCCGCAGGCCTGGGCGGGCCTGAACGAGCACGGCACGGTCAAGCGCAGCATCGAGACCCGGTTCGCGACGCCGACGCTCGCCGCCGGCACGTACGCGTTCGACCTCACCGGCACCGGTGACGCGGACCTCTACGTCCGGATCGGCAAGGCGCCGACCACCGCGAAGTACGACTGCCGGCCCTACAAGACCGGCTCGAACGAGAGCTGCACGGTCACGCTCGCGCAACCCTCGACGATCGCCGTGATGGTCCGTGGCTACGCGACGACCTCGAACTGGGCGCTCGTCGGCGCCGCGCACTGAGGCGCACCGAGGTCAGTCGCGCAGCGACGCGGCGATGGCCTTGGGCGTGAGCTTCTGCCAGTACACGAACAGCACGCCGATCGTCGCCATCGCGCTGCCCCCGATGCCGAGCAGCCGCACGAGGTCCGAGGCGCCTACCAGCAACCGCTCCACGCCGAGCCCGACGCCGCAGCCCAGCGCGCAGCTCGCGACGATCCCCCACGACGCGGCGAGGTACTCGCGGACCGGCAGCGCGATCGTGTGGATCACGAGGTACGCGAGCACCGCGAACGCGATCGGATAACCGAACGCCCACGCGACGGCGACCGACAAGAACCCGAGGTGCGGACCGAGCACGATCGCGCTCACCACGAACGAGCTCGGCACCGCGATCGCCGCGACGAACATGTAGCGTAGCGTGAGCCCCGGGCGCCCGACGCCATCGAGCAGCGGCGGCCCGAGATACCCGAGCGAGCGGAAGAACCCCATCACGCACAACAGGCGGATCGCGTCGACGCAGAGCTCCATGTCGTGCGCGGTCCAGACCTTGCCGCCGTGACCCTTACCGAGCCAGAACAGGTTCAGGATCTCCGGCGAGATCAACAGCAACAAGATCGTGTACGGGAGCACCGCCATCACGTTCAGGCGCGTGAACTTGATCAGCTGCCGCGCAACCGCCCGGCGGTCCGCGCGGAGCTTCGCGAACGTCGGGAACGCGACATCGATCACGACGTTCGCGATCGTCTTGACCGGCTCGAGGATGAACTGATCGGCGAGCCCATAGATGCCCGCCGCTTCGGCGCCGAAGTAGTGCAACACCACCGTCGTGTCGACACTGGTGTAGAGCTGGTAGAGCACGTTGCTCGTCGCGGTCCGCGCGCCGAACTTGATGTACGCGATCACGTCGCGCGGCTTGAACACCCATCTCGGCACGAACGGGTGCCAGAGCTGGACGACCACGCCGAACACGAACGCGCGGGTGATCGCGGCGAACGTGAAGCTCCAGTAGCTCGCCCCGAGATACGCGAACAGGATCCGCGAGGCCGACTCCGCGAGGTGCGCGATCACGCGCGCCTTCGCGATCTCCGCGAACCGGAGCTCCTTGCGCAGCAGCGCGAACGGGATCGCGTACAGGTTCTGGATCAGCAGCTTCGCGCCGTACGCGATCAGCAGCCACGCGAGCACGGAGGCGTGTCCGATCCACGCGACGATCGGGCCGAGCCCGAACAGCAGCGCGAACAGCCCCGCCGAGATCATCAGGTTCAACCAGAACACCGTCGAGACGCGGTCCGGCGTGTGATCGTCGTGCTGGATCAGCGCGGAGCTCACGCCCAGATCGGCGATGTAATCGAGTGCCGTGTAGAACGGTAAGATCGGCGCGATCAGGCCGAAGTCCGAGCTCGGGACCCAGTACGCGGTGACCAGCAGCACCGAGATGAGGTCGGCAACCGCGATGATCGCCTGCGCGGCGCCGGCCCACGCCACGCCTCGCGAGACCTTCGTTCCGAGGCCAGGCTCGTCAGCCGACACTACGTCGCTGATACCATGTTAGCGTCGCGGCCGCATGAGTGCGGGTAGCGCAGACCGGCGATGACCGACCGCGAGGTCCAGGTCGCGCCCGAGCATTACGACTTCGCGCGCTACGACGACGCCGAGCGCTGGATGTCGTACTGGCACCAGCTCCGCGCCGTGCTCGCCGTGCGGCCCGAGACCGTGCTCGAGATCGGGCCGGGCTCCGGCGTGTTCCGCAGCTACCTGCGCGCCACCGGGGTCGACGTCAAGACGCTCGACATCGACGCCACCCGCGCGGTCGACTACGTCGCCGACATCACGAAGCTCGACGCCGTGCTCCCCGCCGGCGTCACGTTCGACGCGATCTGCGCGTTCCAGGTGCTCGAGCACCTCCCGTTCAGCGAATTCGAAGCCTGCCTCGCGAACCTCGCCGCGCGCGCGAACCCGCACGTGTTCCTGTCGCTGCCCTACCGAGGGCTGCGCATCCGGTTCGCGTTCTGGTGGGGCGACCACCACTTCACCGCCGGCCACAAGCTCATGCTGCCGTGGCGCCACCGGCCGATCCCCGAGCATCACTGGGAGCTCGGCTACCCGTATACGGCGCGGAGGATCACGAAGATCATCGCGCGCCACTTCGAGGTCGTGTCGCGCGGCTTCATCCGCGAGAACCCGTACCACTACATGTGGCAGCTGCGCCGCCCCGTGAAGATCTGAGCCAGGCGCTACCGTTCCTGAAGCTCGATCTTCGGGTCGTGATCGGACCCGATCGAGCCCTTCAGCGTGACCGTCTGCGATTTGCCGTTGCAGTCGAGATCGCCGACCGCGGTCGCGGTGAACGTCGTGCCGTCGGTGCTCTCGTACGAATAGCGATAGCGATGCGGATCGTCCATCGAGAACTCCAGCGCGGGCCACGGTCCCGCCGTCCACGCCTGCGGGTCCGGCTGGCACCGCCCGCCACTGCCCGCGCAGCAATCGGTCGCCGGCGTCAGCGGTGCGCTACCGACCGGGAACTTGCCGGTCTCGCCGAACACCCGCTTCGCGTGCTTGCCGATCTTGTCGAGCTGGAGCTTGGCCTCGAACCCGCCCTTGGTGGCCTGGGTCTTCTCCGAGCACGCCACCAGATCGCCGGTCGTCGGCGTGCCGCTGATCGCGAGGATGCAGTCGAGCTCCTTCTCGCGCTCGGGATGACTCGCGAGCTGCTGCTTGCAGCGCTCGATCTCCTTGGTGCGATCCATCTTGGTGCCGTTGCGGTTGTTCGCGAACGCCGGCGCGACCTTGTCGTAGACCTTGCTGCACGTGTCGCCGTGGCCGCACCCGGCCAGCGCCAACACCATCGCGACGTACTTGACCATCCACGGCATCCACGGCATCCACGGACGTTACGCCGATTCGCGTGCCGCCGGATCGGGCCACGGCGGCAGCTCGCTCGAATGGCGATACGGACCGTACGAGTCCTCGGTGACGCCCTCGAGCTTCGCCAGGTCGAACGCCTGGTCGTCGAGCGGCGGCTGGCCCTTCGACCACCGCACCTTCTGGTAGCCCGCGACGAACTTCGAATCCTCGATCAGCGAGATCCGGTGCGCGTCCGACATCTCTTGCGAGGGAAAGCAGGTGATCACGACGCGGCCGGGTGCATCGACGTGGGTCGCAGGCAGGATGCCTTGATAGTGGAGCCCAAACCTCTGTGCGAGGTGATGATGGCTGAGGCGCGGACTCACCGGCTGCAGCAGCCACCACTCGCCGATCAGCGCGTCGCGCCGGGTGAACGCAGGAT
>JBDTEH010000190.1:0-3493 GCA_039922635.1 Kofleriaceae bacterium
GCACCAGCTTGCGCTCCATCCCCGCGATCGCCGCGGCCAGGTCGAGCTCTCGGAGCTGCGGCCACTCGGTCGCGATCACCAGCGCCGAGGCGCCGCGCGCGGCCGCCAGCGCATCGGCGCACAGCTCGACGGCCAGCCCCGGGGTCGACGTCACCGCCGGATCCCACGCCTGCACCCGCGCCCCGGCCGCGAGCAGGTCGGCGCACAGCTCGACGGCCGCCGAGCGGCGCAGCGTGTCGGTGCCCGGCTTGTACGTCAGGCCCCACACCGCGATCGTCTTGCCGGCCACCGAGCCGAGCCGATCGGCGAGCCGGCGCTGCGCCCACTTCTTGTGGGCCTCGTTGCTCGGGCGGACCGCGGCGAGCAGCGGCTGCGCGAGGCCGTGCTGCGCGGCGAGCGTGCACAAGAACGCGATGTCGCGGGCGAGCGTGCCGCCGGCGAACGCGGCGCCGGGGCCGAGGTAGGCCTTGGGGCCGATCCGCGACTCGGTCTTGAGGCCGCGCTCGACCTCCTTCGCGTCGGCGCCGACGCGCTCGCAGATCGTCGCGAGCTCGTTCGCGAACGTGACCGACAGCGCGAGGAACGCGTTGATCGCGTGCTTGGTCATCTCGGCGGACTCGATCGACATCCACTCGATCCGCGACGTGATCGGCGCGAGCAGCTCGGCCGCGAGCTCGCGCGCGCGCGCGGTGCGGACGCCGACCACGACGCGGTCGGGGTGCTGGAACACCTCGAGCGCCTTGCCGAGCCGGAGGTTCTCGGGCGAGCACGCGAGCTCGAGGCCGGGGCGTGCGAACCGCGCGGTCGAGCCGACCGGGAGCTGCGACGACACGATCACGAGCGTGCCGGGGCGCAGGTGCGGCAGGACCTGCTCGACCTTGCCGATGACCAGCTCGACGTCGGCGCGATCGTCGGCGTCGACCGGGGTGTCGTAGGTGACCCACAACACGTCGGCGGCCGCGGCGGCCGTGACGTCGGTGGTGAACTGCAGGCGCTTCGCGTGGCGCTCGAGCATCGCATCGAGCCCGGGCTCGGCGATCGGGGCCGTGCCCGCGCGGAGCCCGGCGATCGTCGCGGGGTCGTGGTCGAGCCCGATCACGTGATGGCCGGCCTCCGCGAGGCACGCGGCGGTGACCGAACCGAGATGCCAGAGGCCCTGCACGCAGACGTTCATTGCGCGCGGACCTTACCCGATCCTCCCGCCGAGGATCAGCGCAGCCGTAGCCACGCGCGGCCGGGCGCCTTGGCGCGGACCTGGTCGAGCAACTGCTGTGCCCCGGGCGTATCGCCGCGGGCTGCGAGCAGCGCGGCGTGCTCGCAGATCGCGTACGTCGCGAACAGCGGCACGTGATACGCGCCGTAGAAGTCGAGCTTGACGTCGTAGACATGCTCGTCGACGCCCTCGGGATGGTGGGCGCCGGGCGGGAGCACGCAGCCGCCCCCCGCGAACTGCTCGGCGACGCGCAGCAGCGCGGCGAGGCTCGCGGGCGAGCCGTACGCGGGCTGGGTCGGCGTCGCGGCGGCGGCGAGCTGATCGAGCTGCGCGATCGCGGGGGCGCTGGCATCGCGCGACATCATGCCGGCGACGAACAGGCACATGCCGCGCTCGGGGACGTGCGCGTCCGCGCCGTCGAGGCACGGGGCGACGGTCGCGAACGCATCCGGATCGCCGCGCATCCACTGCAACCACGCCAGCGCGGCGCGGCGGATCGGCCGGCGGCTCGGACCGGCGCGGTCGAGCGCTTGCTTGTAGAGCTCGATCGCGCGGCCGAGGATCGCGAGGTCGACCGGCGTCACCGAGGCGGCCTGGAGCGCGAGCACCTTCGCGAGCCCGGCGAGCGTGTCCTCGCCCTGGTTGAGGCGCACGGCGTCCTCGGCGGCGGTGACGGCAGCGGCGAGCTGGCCGGCGGCGGCGAGCGTGGTCGCGTAGACGCCGACGGCGTCGGCCTCGCCGGGGAAGGCATCGCGATACAGCGTGCCGATCCGGAGCGCCTCGGCGGGCTGGTCGAGGTAGAGCAGCACCGAGGATTCGTGATCGTAGATCCGGCCGCGGAACTGGGGCGCGGGCGAGGCGAGCAGCGCCTGGTACTCGCGACCGGCGGTCTCGTAGTGCCCGGCGCGGTAGTCGAGCTCGGCGGCCCAGAACTCGAGCTCGCGGTCGTCGGGCGCGCCGGCCCCGACCAGGGCTTGCTTGGCGGCCGGGGCGCCGCGCTCGGCGTACGCGATCGCGGCATCGACCAGCGCGCGATCCTTGCTGTGCGCGGCGGCGACGGTGGCGTGCGCGGCCTGCAGCGCGGCGGTGCGATCGGCCTCGGGCGCGTTGCCGAACAGCACCATGTACGCGTTCGCGCGCGGGTGGTGCGGCGCGATCCGCAACGCGGAGCGCAGCGAGGCCAGCGCCATGTCGTTGTAGAACACGTCGTACTCCTCGAGCGCGCGCGTCACGTAGGCATCGCCCGGGCGGGGCTTGGCGCGCGGCCACACGGCGACCGCGGTGGCGGCGGCGGCGACGATCAGCGCGGCGACGGCGACGACCGGCCACAGCTTGCGGAGCCTCGGGGCCGGGCGATGCAGCGCGACCACCGCGGTGCGCAGCGCGACCATCGAGGCATAGCGCGCGGCGGGGTCCTTCGCGAGCGCGGTGCGCAGCACGTTCGCGATCGGCTCGGGCACGCCGTCGAACGGCGGCTCGACCTTGAGGATCTGGTCGAACAGCGCGTCCATCGAGGTCGCGGTGTACGGCGGCTTGCCGGTGACCAGCTCGTACGCGAGCACGCCGACCGAGAACACCTCGCTGCGCTCGTCGGGCGCGCCGCCGGCGATCTGCTCGGGCGCCATGTAGAGCGGCGTGCCGAGCAACTGGCCGGCGTGGGTCTGGTAGCTCGCGGGTTCCATGCCCTGGGTGGCGGCGAGATCGGGGTTCGACTGCGACGGCATGGTCGCGTCGAGCGCGATCACCTGATCGGCGGCTGGCTTTGGCGCGGTGACGCGCTCGCGCACCGACGCGAGCGCGACCTCCTCCTCGCGGACCTTGGCGAGGCCGAAATCGAGGACCTTGATGTGGCCCTCGGGGGTCACCATGATGTTCGCGGCCTTGATGTCGCGGTGGAGGATGCGGCGCGCGTGCGCGGCGGCGAGCCCGTCGGCGATCTGCTCGATCCAGCGCAGCGCGGTCGCGCGGGGCGGCGCGCCGTCCTTGCGCAGCACGTCCGAGAGCGTGCGGCCCTCGACCAGCTCCATCACGAGGATGTCGCCGCCGGCGTGATCGACGATGTCGTAGAGCGTCACCACGTTGGCGTGGCGGATCGCGGCGGCGGCCTTGGCCTCGCGCTGGATCCGCGCGCGGCGCTCGGGATCGTGCGCGAGCTCGGCGGGCAGCACCTTGAGCGCGACGTAGCGATCGAGCCGCTCGTCGCGCGCGCGCCAGACCTCGCCCATCGCGCCCTTGCCGAGCTGCGAGACGAGCCGATAGGGCCCGATCAGCTCGGCCGGT
>JBDTEH010000191.1:0-88853 GCA_039922635.1 Kofleriaceae bacterium
ACCGCGCGCTCACGGCGACGCGCGCGAACCTCGCCGCCGCGCGCCTGGATGCGGTGCTCGTGCATGGCGATGCGCGCGCCGCGACCGGCGACGGCGACGTCGAGCTCGCGATCACGAACCCGCCGCTCGGCAGCCGGATCCAGGTCCAAGCCGGGGCGTTGTTGGTCGCGGTGTTGCCCGTGATCGCGCGCAGGCTCGCGCGCGGTGGCCGCCTCGTCTGGATCACCCCCGCGCCCCAACAGACGACCCCCGTCGCCGAACAGCTCGGGCTGCGCCGGACGTTCCACACCGGCATCGATCTTGGTGGCGTGCGCGGCCGGCTCGAGCGCTGGCAGCGTTAGCGCCCCCGAGGGCACGCGAGCGGGGCTACAGTCAGCGGGCTTGCTCGCCCTCGCCCTCCGGACCTGGTTGCGCTACGTCGTGCCGCTCACGGCGCTCGCCGCGATCGTGATGTGCGCCGTCGCGTATGTCGCGCGCGCGGTACCGCCGCCCGCGGATCTGGTGCACGCGCGCGTCGCGATCAACGTGGGATGGGGCATCGCCGGGACCGCCTGGTTGTTCCAGCTCGTGCTCGTCGCCGCGGCGGCGCCGCTGGTCGCGAGCATCGCGCGCGACACGCCGCTGTCGCAGCTCCAGGCGATCGTCGCCGGCGCGCGCGGGCTCGGCCGCGGGCTCGTCCCGTGTGGCGTCGCGATCGCCGCGATCGCCCTGGGCGGGGTCGCGCTCGTGGTGCCCGGCGTCCTGTTACTGGGCCTCCTCGCGCTGACCGGCGCGAGCGATCGGCTCGGGGACCCACTGCCCGCGGCGCTCGCCGATAGCATCGCGGTCGTGCGCGCACACGTACGCGAGGTCGCGCTCGTGGTGGCGATCATCGTCGTCGCGGATCTCGCGATCGCGCTCGTCGCCCACCTCGCGATCCTGCCCGCGTTGCCCAGGACCAAGCCGCCGCTCGCCCTGCTCGCACCGGCACGCACGTTCGTGCGCGTCGTCGCGGCCGCCGTGATCGCGGGCTCCGCGGTGCCCGCCTGCGTCCTCGCCGCGATCTACCAGCGCGCCAACGCCTCCGCCACCTCGCGCGCATCACGTGCGTGAGCGACGCGCGGATCGTCGACAGGCTCGGCGGGCTCGGCACGCCGTCCGTACCAGATCGCGCGCCATCCCGCGGCGAGCGCTCCGGCGACGTCCGCCGACCACGAATCGCCGACGTGCACCGCGGAGGTGTCCGGCGCGACCTCGAGCAGCGCGAGCGCGTGCGCGAAGATCCGCGGGTCCGGCTTCTCGATCCCGAGCCGGCCCGAATCGACCACGTGCTCGAAGGCATCCGCGATCCCGATGTCCGCGAGGAGCTCCGCGAGCCGGCCTTCCGAGTTCGAGACCACGGCGGTGCGCACCCCATCGCGGCGCAACCGGCGCGCGAGCGCGACCATGTCGGCGATCGGCGCGCGAAACAAGTTGTGCGCCGGCTGTTGCTCCCACAACCAGTCCACGGCGGCGCCGGCGAGCTCGGACGAACCGCCCGCGCCGGTCACGATCTCTCCGATCAGCTCGTGCCACAGGCGTCCGTGGACTCCGCCCGCGTCGACGCGCACGTCGTAGTGCTGCCACGCGGTGGGCGCGGCCGCACGCAAGGCGGCCTCGGCGACCACGATGCCACGTTCGGCGAGCCGGCGGGCCAGGAACGCCAGATCTAGCTCGACGAGCGTCATGCCCGCGTCGAAGGTCACTACCTGGGCCATCTCTCGAGTTCTCGCTGCGCGGTTGTCGCCCGATTGTCGTCGAATAGCCCTCGGGAACGGAGAACCCAGAACCGAGGAGTCGCGTTGCGAGTATACTGTCCGTGATGCCGGACGGGCCGTCAGCCCTACCACCGCCTGGGGCACCGCCTGGGGCCCCGATCCCGGGTGTCGTCATCGTGTGGAGCGGGGCGCAGCCGACCATCCAGGCCCACCGCATCCCCGCGGCCGGCTTGATCATCGGTCGCGAGCTGCTCCGGGATTCCTCCGACGATCGGATCAGCCGCCAGCACGCACGCGTGGTGTGGAAGGATCGCCGCTACGCCGTCACCGATCTCGGCAGCCGCAACGGCACGTATGCCGGGGGCCACGCGCTGATCGATCGCGAGGTCACGGTGACGCCGCCGTCCGTGGTCCGCACCGGTCGTACCGTCGCGGTGTTGCTCGAGGACGTCCGCAAGTTCGAAGGCGCCACGATCGAACATCGCCACGACGCGCTCGTCGGTGCGAGCACGTGCGCGCTGTGGGCACAGCTGGAAGTGGCGGCGCAGAGCGGCACCAACCTCGTGATCCTCGGCGAGCCGGGCTGCGGCAAGGGCCGGATGGCCCGTGGTTACGCGCGCGTGCGCAACCGCCCCGAGGCCGTGTTCAACCCGACGATCCAGGCCGTGCCGCTCGAGCGCATCGCGGGCCCACAGATCGAGACGCTGATCCTCGAGCAGGTCGGCAAGCTCGGCCCGGCGAACCTCGCCACGCTCGGCAAGCTGGTCGAGACCCGCGGCAAGCTCAGGTACGTCACCACCGCGGTGATGGGCCTCGAGAACCTGGGCATTCCCGCGCCGATCGCACGCCGGCTCACCGGCCAGCTGATCGCGATGCCTCCGCTGCGCGACCGTCCCGACGAGATGTCGTTCCTGGTCCACGATGCCGTCCACGGCGCCGAGCCGGGCCTGCAGATCCACTCGACGCTGATCGAGGCGTGTCTGTTGCGCCCGTGGCCGGGCAACGCGCGCGAGCTCGTCGCCGAGGTCAGCCGCTGCGCCCACACGGTCGCGTCGCAAGGCAAGAACAACATCCGCGGCGAGGATCTCGATAACGACGCCGGTCACCTGATGATCGGCGCGCCGACATTGAACGCGGCGGTCACCCCGACGTCGCTCGGCAAGCCCGCACGCAAGCGCGGCAACACCCGTCAGAGCTCGAATAACGACTGACGCGCGGTCAGCGGCGGCGCCGCCGCACGATCCCGACCAGCCCGACGAGCCCGAGGCCGAGCCCACCGCCGAGCCCACCGGCGTTACCACCGGCGTTACAGCCGGAGTGGTCGCTGGTCATCGTGGGGGCATCGCCCGGCTGGCCGCCGCCGGAGCCCGAGCCATCGCCCGGATCGGTCGGCGTCACCCGGACCGCATCGAACACGAGCTGGGTATTTCCGGCGCCCGGCTCGCCCGTGTTGTCGCCCAGGTGGATCCACTGATGGCCGCCCGCCGCGAAGTCAAAGGCGCCCAGCGTCTGCCAGCCATCGACGGCGGTCTGGTCGATCGTCTGAGTGGTCTCGGCCACGCCATGGATGACGTACTTCGCCTGCGTCGACTGCGCGAACGCGGCCGCGGTATAGACCTCGACCTGGTAGTGGCCGGCGGCCGCGAAGAACAGATCCCACTGGCCGAAGTTCTCCTCGGTCGCGAGGTCGGTGGTGTGCGTCCAGATCAGATCGCCGTCATCGCCGGCGGTCGAGACCTCGCGCATGGAAGCGAGCGGACCGCCCTCCTCGAAGCACGCGTCGCCATCGTCGACGGTCGCGCCGGTCGCGTCGATCGTGCCGCACGGACCGCAGTCCTCGGGGCACGACACCGTCGACTCGCCGGCGTCGCAGGTGCCGTCGCCGCACGCCCCCGGGGGTCCGAGGAACGCCTGGAGCTGCGCCATCGTGCCGTTCCATCGATCGACGTCGACGTTGCCGCTGATCCCGTTGACCGAGCCGCTCGACGTGTATTGCCAGAACGCCCACGTGGTCCACGGTGCGGCGATATCGGGGCACGCCGCGGTCGTGTACTGCGCGTGGAACAACGGCGACGGCAACACGTTCGCGCCACCCACGTTGTCGCGCCAGAAGTACATCCCGGTGTAGACGATCGGATCGCGTCCGACCGCGGCCTTGACGTGCGCGACCCACTGCTTGACCTTCGCGGCGACCTGGGCCGCCGACAGTCCTCCGGTGACCTCGACGTCGATCGTGGGCGGCAGATCGTCGGCGCGCAGCGTCCCGATCTTCGCGAGCAGCAGGTCGGCCTGCGCGATCGGATCCTGGCTGGGCTCGAAGAACTGATACGCGCCGTGCAGCACGCCCGCGGCGCGCGAGCCGGCCCAGTACGAGTCGAACTTGGTGTCGGGCGTGTTGAGCCCGTCGGAGACCCGGATGATCGCGTACTGGATGCCATCCGCTTTGGCCTTCGCCCAGTCGATCGTGCCCTGATAGAACGACACGTCCATGCCCTTGACGGTCGGCCCGCTGCCGCAGACCGTCGCGCTCTGGTCGACGGCGGAGAGATCGGAGCTTGGTTCCGCGGATTCGGCGCAGCCGACCACGGCCAACGCGAACACGATAGCGAGCCTCATCGTGCGGGAGCTTCGCAAGTCGCGCACCAACGCGAGACCGCGATAACCGCGTGAAATCGCGATCATCGGCTACGCTGGACCTGCAACCGATCGTGCTCAGTGCTCGTGGTGGTGAGCACCATCAGGCCCCACCGGGACCTCCGCGTGAGCCAGCGCGCAGTGATGGACCTCGATCGTCAGGTGCGCGAGGGGCAACGCGTGCAACACGGCCGCACGATAGAGATCGATCTCGCGCGGAGTCGAGGTCACGAGCGAGACGATGCAGCTGCGTCGCCCCGGCCCCAGATCCCAGACGTGTAGGTCCGCGACCCGCACGTCGTCGATCGCCTCGAGCTGTTTACGCACCACACCTTCGCACGTCGGCGACGACACGACATCGAGCAACTGGCGCGCGGCTTGTTTGCACAGGCTCACCGCCCACCACACGATCACGCCGCCGCCGACGAAGCCCATCAGCGGGTCGAAGTACCAGAGCCCGGCGAACTTGCCGGCGGACAGCGCGCCGATCGCGAGCACGCTCGTCATCGCGTCCGCGAGGATGTGGATGTACGCGGCGCGCAGATTGAAATCGAGCGTGCCGGCCTCCGGCTTGCGATCGCCGTGGTCATGCCCGGGCCCGTGGTCATGCCCGTAGTGATGTTGGTGACCGAGCAACGCGATGCTCGCGAGGTTCACGACCAGCCCGACGCACGCGACGATCAACGATTCGCCGTAGGCAACCGGATCATGATGGATCAGCTGGTAGCCGCCCTCGTAGGCCATGTAACAAGCCACGCCCGCGAGGAACACGCCGCTGGTGTATCCGGCGAGCGCGTAGATCTTGCCCGTGCCGAAGCTGAACGTGTCGGTGTTCGCGCGCGTCCGCGCATACCAGTACGCGACCAGGGTCAGGCCGAGCGCGAGCACGTGCGTGCCCATGTGCCAGCCATCGGCCTTGAGCGCGACCGAGCCGGTGTAGTGCGCGATCGCGAGCTCGCTCACCATCATCACGGCGGTGAGCATCACGACCCAGCGCGTGCGCCACTCTCCCGAGCGGTTGTGCTCTTCGTCCTCGTGGTGGACGTGCGCGGCGAGGTCGTGGGTGGCCACTGCGAATCAGCTTATCAGCTACGTGGCCTGCGCCTCGAAATCGAGCTGGTGCGCATCCTTCGCGATGGCCTCGTCGCAGGCGGCTTGCGCCAGCGTCAGCCGGAGCGCGGCGTAGTAGATCACGAGCGCGAACCCGATCACCACGCCTAGATCGATCCAGCTCGGCAGCACGTCGTAGCCGCCGCCGTAGCGGCCGAGCGCGCCCAGCACGAGGTGGCCGGCGAACCACGGCACGATCCAGATCGCATTGCGCCACGATCTGCCGATCGCGCCGGTGCGCTTGCGCCAGGCCCCGATCGCGAACAGACAGAGCCCGAACACCATCGCGACCATCAGCTTCCAGGTCGTATCGAAGCCGGAGAAGTAGATGATCAAGTTGGCGGAGCAAAACGCCGCCGGCAACATCACCTTCGGGAGCGGCACCCGGTACGCGCGCTGGCGAGTGCCGTCGAGCTCGTGCAGCGCCGCCAGCGATAGGGGCGCGAACGCGTACATGATCGCCGTCGTGCTGGTCACGACCTCGACGAGCTCCTTCCAGCTCTTGAACGGCCCGAAGGCGAGGCAGCCGACCACCGCGGCGACGACGATCGACACCACCGGGACACCCTTGGCGTTGGTCTTCGCCAACACGCTCGGCATCTCACGCTCCTCGCCGAGCGCGTACGACAAGCGCGCCGAGGTCCCGACGTAGATCACGCCGGTGCCCGCGGGCGAGATGATCGCATCGATGAGCAACACGTCCGCGAGCCAGCCGAGCCCGAGCACGAGCGCGATCGAGTACCACGCGCCGTACGCGGACGGCGTCGTCCCCAGCGGCTGGGTCCAGCCGTGGAGCAGATTTGCCGGCTCGAGCGAGCCGATCAGGACGATCTGGAGCAACGTGTAGATGACCACGCCGATCGCCATCGCGGTCAGCACGGCGCGCGCCAGATCGCGTTTCGGATCACGTGCCTCGCCCGCGAGCTGGACCGCCTGCTCGAAGCCCTGGAGCGCGAACACCACCCCGCCGGTGAGCGCCGCGAACACGCCGTGGAAGCCGTAGGGCATGAAGCCGCCGCCGGCGTGAAAGTTGGAGGGCTCGAAGCGAACGGCGCCGACCACCACGATCGCGAGCAGCGGCACGAACGTCTTCCAGATCACGATCACCGTGTTGCTCTCCGACAGGAACTTCGCGCCGGCGAGGTTGATCGCCGTGAACACCGCCATCATCGCGATCGCGACCACGAGCCCGTGGCCGTTGAGCAGGCCGTTGTCGAGCATGTTGAAGTGGCTGCGCACCACCTCGACGCTGTTGATGTAATTGATCGCGGCCAGGACCTCGATCGGCGCGATGAACACGGCTTGCAACCACGACGCCCACCCCGCCGTGAAGCCGGCGATCGGACCGTGGCTGTAGTACGGCACGCGCGCGGCACCGCCGGCGACCGGATAGGCAGCCCCGATCTCGGCAAACGTGAGCGCGAGGATCGACAACAACACCGCCGCCAACAGCCACGACAACACCGAGGCGGGGCCGGCAAGCTCTGCTGCCTTGAGCGCGCCGAGTAACCACCCCGATCCGATGATCGAGCCGAGCGACACGAACATCAGGCCGTAAAACCCGACAGATCGGCGCAGGCGACCCGCGGTGTGCGCTCCGGCGGTCATGGGCCGGCGACACTACCACCTGCGAGCCATAGATCCCGCGATCACGCCGTGATACGCACGGATCCGCGCTCGTGACAGAACCCGCCAACGCAGGCCAGTCAGGCTCCCACCGGCCCGATCCTACGGGGCACAGCCGCCTGCGTAACACCGCGACGCACGCCCATATCGGGCACGGCCCGGCCAACCGCAAGGAGCTGATGTGGCTGTCGCTCGGCGCGCTCGGCGTGGTCTACGGCGACATCGGCACGTCGCCGCTCTACGCGATGGGCGAGTGCTTGTCGGAGACCAAGAAGCACGCGGTCTCCGCGACCAACCCCGACAACGTGTTCGGCATCGTGTCGCTGTTCTTCTGGGCGCTCGTGCTCGTCGTGGTCGTGAAGTACCTGGTGTTCGTGCTGCGCGCCGACAACAAGGGCGAGGGCGGGATCCTCGCGCTCGCGGCCCTGGTCGACGACAAGACTCCGACCCACCGCACGCGCCTGGCGATCCCGATCCTGCTCGCGCTGTTCGGCGCCGGCCTGCTCTACGGCGACGGCGTGATCACGCCGGCCGTCTCGGTGCTCGGCGCGGTCGAAGGTCTCGGCGAGGTCAACTCGACGTTCACCGAGCTGATCGTCCCGATCTCGGTGACGATCCTGATCGGGCTGTTCATGGTGCAGCGACTCGGCACGCACCGGATCGGCAGCGTGTTCGGCTGGGTGATGCTGCTGTGGTTCGTCTCGATCGGCATCGCGGGGCTACCTCAGATCGTGTCCAACCCGCGCATCCTGCTCGCGATCAGCCCGCACTACGCGGTGATGTTCCTCGCCGCCGGTCACATCAAGGCGTTCCTGTTGCTCGGCTCGGTGGTGCTGTGCATCACCGGCGGCGAAGCCCTCTACGCGGACATGGGCCACTTCGGCCGCAAGCCGATCCGGTTCGCGTGGACCATCGTCGTGTTCCCCGGCCTGCTCCTCAACTACTTCGGCCAGGGCGCGCTGTACCTGAACCGCGGCGCGGCCGTGAACAATCCGTTCTACCAGCTGGTGTCGGGCACGCCGTTCCTGATCCCGATGGTGGTGCTCGCGACGCTGGCGGCGGTCATCGCGAGCCAGGCGCTGATCTCCGGCGCGTTCTCGCTGACCAACCAGGCGGTCCAGCTCGGCTATGCGCCGCGCGTCACGGTCGTGCACACGTCGTCGAAGGCCGAAGGCCAGATCTACATCCCAGAGGTCAACTACGCGGTGATGGTCGCGTGCGTCGCGCTCGTCGTCGCGTTCCGGTCGAGCTCGAGCCTCGCCGCCGCGTACGGCATCGCCGTGACCGGCACGATGGCGATCACGTCGTTCTTGTACTTCCTGGTGTGCCGGCGCAACTGGCACTACTCGTGGACCGCGGCGCTCGCGCTGTTCATTCCGTTCGTGTTGATCGACCTGGCGTTCTTCTCGGCAAACGTCGTCAAGATCGCGGCGGGCGGCTGGTTCCCGCTGGCGGTCGGCGCCGGCGTGTTCGTGATCATGACCACCTGGTGGCGCGGCCGGCGCGAGCTGTCGAAGGCGATGGAGATGGGCACGCTCCCCGACGACGCGTTCCTGCAAGACATCGGGGAGAACCCGCTTCCGCGCGTCCAGGGCACCGCGGTGTTCATGTCGTCGGGCACCGATGGCATCCCGAACGTGCTGCTCCACCACGTCAAGCACAACAAGGTCCTCCACAAGCAGGTCGTGCTGCTCTCGATCGTCACGCAGAACTTCCCGTTCGCGATCGGCAATCAGTCGCTCACGGTGCGCGAGCTCGGTCGCGGCTTCTATCGCGTGGTCGCGAACGTCGGCTTCATGCAGCAGCCAAACGTGCCGAAGATCCTCACGCGCTGCGAGAAGAAGGGCCTGACCGTGAACATGGCCGACACCACGTACTACCTCGGTCGCCAGACCCTGCTGACCTCGGGGCGCTCGAAGATGGCGCGCTGGCGCAAGGTGCTGTTCTCGTTCCTCGCGCGCAACTCGCGGCCGCCGACCGCGTTCTTCAACCTCCCGCCGAACCGCGTCGTCGAGCTCGGCCTGCAGATCGAGCTCTAGCCGGCTCCTGGCCGGCTCTAGCCGAGGCGCGCGAGCTCCGCGATGTAGACCGGCGCCGACGGCATCAGCATGGACAGCTGGCGCAGGCGCTCGGTGGCGAACCTGCCCGCGAGCCCGGGGTACACGTCGTGGGCGAGATCTCGAATCGCGGGGAGCACGGAGGTCTCCTCGTAGCGCGCGTGTTCCTTGACGAGCCCACGCAAGGTGGCTCCGCGCTGGTACCACTCGCGGGTTCCGACGGGGGTCACGATCAGCGCCGCGAGCGCGCGTGCTTGCTGGCGGTGTGCCTCCGCGGCCTCGGTCACGAGGCCCCGGAGGCGTGCGGTGTGCTGCAACGCGATCGTGAACACGATGTCCTCGGCCTCGGCGTGCGCCGTGAGGCCGAGCCGGACGCCGTCGATCGCGGTGCGAATTTGCCCGATCGACTGGGACCGATCGAGGAGCGTGGCGAGCCCCTGATCGAGGTCCTCGTGATCACGGCGCAACAGCGTCAGGATATCGGTCCCCATCGCCAGCGGGACGTGCACCGAGAATGCCTCGCGCGTCGAAGGTAGCGAGCGGCACGGCGAACGAGCCGATGAGATGCAGCCTACAGATTCGTCCGCGGCGAACGGGTGATCTTCACCAGGTCTCGGGCTCAGCCGCTCGGCGCCAACGTGCGACGTGCGCGACCGCCTCGCATATACTCGCGGATGATGGCGCCGGCGGCGCAACGTTTCTTCGCAAACCGTGGCTCGCTGGTCGGCACCGTGCTGATCTGCGTCCTGCTCGCGGTGGTCGGGCTGCGGCCGTGGCTCGCGGCCAAGGACCCGGCGGCGCTGGACATCGACCACGGTCTCACGCTGCGCGGCGCGCCGCTCCCACCGTCGATGGATGCGCCGCTCGGGACCGATGACCTCGGCCGTGACGTGTGGGCGCGCATCGTGGCCGGGGCCGGGAGCTCGCTCGAGATCGCGACGCTCGCGACCCTCGTCGCCTTGCTCCTCGGTCTCGTCTTCGGCCTCGTCGCGGGCTACGCGGGGGGCTGGGTCGACGACGCCCTGATGCGGTTCGTCGATCTGGTGCTGGCGTTTCCGTTCCTGTTGCTCGCGATCTTGCTGACGGCGCTTCTGCGCGAAACGAAGCTGGCGTCGTCGACCGCGCCGGTCGTGCTCACGCTCGGCCTGGTCGGCTGGACCACGATCGCACGCGTGGTCCGCGGCAAGGCCATGTCGGTGTCGCGCTCGGAGATGGCGCTCGCCGCGCGTGCGCTCGGCGCCTCGCCGACGCGGGTCATCACGCGCCACGTGCTGCCCAACATCGCGGGGGTCGTGCTCGTCCTGGCCGCGCTCGGGTTCGCGCAGAACCTCCTCGCGGAGTCGGTGCTGAGTTACCTCGGGCTCGGGCCCGCGACGGCGACCTGGGGCCGCATGCTGTTCGAGGGGCGCGTCTACTACCGCACGGCCCCGTGGCTCGTGATCGCACCCGGTGCCGCGATCATCATCGCGGTGGTCGCGTTCAACCTGGTCGGTGATGGCCTGCGCGATGCGTTCGATCCGAGGCTGCGCGCGTGAGGGCCGTGGCGCTCCTGCTCGCGGTGATCGCCTGCAACACGATGGATCGCGGGCCGCGCGAGCACGCCGCCGGTCACGTCACACCCATCGACGGTGGGACGCTCCACTACGCGACCAAAGATTCGGTCCGCACGCTCGATCCGGCGATCGAGTTCGACGAGGTTTCGAGTTATGCGGTCCACGCGCTGTTCGACACGCTGGTCGACTACGCACCCGCCGTGCGCGGTGATCTCGCCTCGGGCCACGACCTCGTCCCCCACCTCGCCGCGCGTTATGAGGTCTCGCCCGATGGCCTGACGTATCACTTCTGGCTGCGCGATGGCGTCACGTTCTCCGACGGCACGCCCGTGGTCGCGGCCGACTTCGCGTTCGCGTTCGACCGCGTGCTCGCGATGCCCGCATCGCCGTTCGCGGCGTTCCTCGACGACGTCGTCGGCGCGCGCGACGTCACCGCCGGGCGCGCGCGGCGCTGCGCCGGCATCACCACACCCGCCCCGAACGAGCTCGTGATCGAGCTCGCGCGGCCGAACATGGCGTTCCTCTCGGTCCTGACGATGTCGTTCGCGACGCCGCTGCGCCCCGGTCCCAGCGACGACGAACGCCAGCACACCGCGCTCGGCACCGGGCCGTTCGTGCTCGCGAGCTGGGACCAGGGCCGCCGGTTGATCCTCGAGAGGAACCCGCGCTACTGGGACGCGGCCGCGATCCACCTCGATCGCCTCGAGCTGACCGAGAACGTCCCGCGCGATACCCAGTTCCTGATGTTCGAACGCGGCGAGCTCGACGCTGCGGAGCGGCTATCGTCGCCCGACTACCAGTGGATCATGGACCGCCCGGACTGGGCGCCGTATGTCCAGCACCGGACCGTGATGAACGCGTTTGGCTCGCGCATGAACGTCACGCGGCCTCCGTTCGACGATCGCCGGGTGCGCCAGGCCCTCAACTACGCCGTCGACAAGGACCACGAGCTCAAGCTGCTCGACGGCGCGGCGGTCGCGGCGCACGGCATCTTGCCCCCTGGCATGTTCGGCCGCGACGACACGCTCCGGCCCTACCCACACGATCCGGCGAAGGCGCGCGCGCTGCTCGCCGAGGCCGGTTATCCGCTCGGGCTCGATCTCGACTACGTGATCATGAACGACGGCGAGGCGGCGCGGCTCGCCGAATCGTTGAAGAGCGACCTCGCCGAGGTCGGCGTGCGCGTACGGATCACGACGCTGTCGTTCGCGACCTACGTCACGGCGATCGGCGAGCGCGGCGGTCCGGCGTTCTCGAAGAGCTCGCAGCTCGCGGACTTCGCGGACCCGGTGGACTTCCTCGACGTGCGGTTCGCCTCGACCAGCATCCACGACGAGAACTCGAACAACGATTCGTTCTACTCGAACCCGGAGCTCGATCGGCTGCTGGCGGCCGCGCGCGCCGAACCCGATCGCGCGGCGCGCGCCGCGATGTATCGGCGCGCCGAGCGCATCCTCTACGACGACGCGCCGTGGATCTGGGAGTACCACCAGGACCTGACCGAGGTGACGCAGCCGTACGTCGCCGGCTATGCGATCCATCCGATCTGGCTGCGCGACTTCTCGCGCGCGTGGCTCGACCGATGATCGTCAAGCGGATCGCCTGGACCGTGGTCGTGGTGTGGTTCGCCATCACCGCGACGTTCGTGATGACCACCGCGATCCCCGCGAACCCGGCGCGCGCGTTGCTCGGCCCACACTCGACCCCGGAGGCGATCCAGCGGATCGAGGCGTACTACTGCCTCGATCGCGGGATCGCCGGACGCTATGCCTGCTACGTCGGCAACATCGTGCGCGGCGATCTCGGCGAGAGCTATCGCAGCAAGCGGCCGGTCGCGACGATCATCGCGGAGCACGTGTGGCCGACCGCGCAACTCGCGCTCGCGGCGATCGTGCTGCAGCTGCTGGTCGGCGTTCCCCTCGGCGTGATCGCCGCGATCCGCCGCAACCGCTGGCAGGATCACGGCGCCAATGTATTGGCCCTGCTCGGCCAATCGGCGCCGACCTTCGTGATCGGCACGCTCGCGATGTACCTGCTCGCCTATCGGTTCGGGTGGTTCCCGATCGGCGGCTACGGGGTGGGCTTGTGGTCCCGGTTGCATCACCTCGTGTTGCCCGCGGCGACGCTCGCGGCCGTCGGGATCGCGTACTACGCGCGGGTCGTCCGCAGCGAGATGATCGACGTGCTCGACCAGGACTTTATCCGTACCGCGCGGGCCAAGGGCCTGCCGGAGCGCGACGTCGTGGTCAAGCACGCGCTGCGCAACGCGCTCGGTCCGCTCGTCACGCTGGTCGGGCTCGATCTCGGCGTGTTGCTCGGCGGCGCGGTCGTGACCGAGTACATCTTCGCGTGGCCCGGGCTCGGTCGCGAGGTGTTGCAGGCGGTGCTGGAGGTCGACCTCCCGCTGATCCTGGGGGTGGTGCTCGTCGCCGCGATCGCGATCGCGGTGGCCAACCTGCTGGCCGACCTCGCCTACGTCTGGCTCGATCCCCGGCTGCGTGACCGATCATGACCAAGAAAAAACTCCCCACCCAGGTCTGGCTGCTCGGCGGCGTCTCGTTCTTCGCCGATGTCTCGGGCGAGATGATCTATCCGTTGTTGCCGCTGTTCATCGTCGCCGTGTTGCACGCGTCGGCGACCGACATGGGCTGGATCGAGGGCATCGCGCAGGGCACGGTCGCGCTCGTCGCCGCCTGGGCCGGCATCCGCAGCGACCGATTTCGCAAGCGCGTGCCGTGGGTGCGCTGGGGCTATACCTTGCCGGTCGTCGGCAAGGCGATCCTCGTGGCGGCGACCTCCTGGCCGTTCGTGCTGCTCGGCCGCACCGTCGATCGCCTCGGCAAGGGCTTCCGCAGCAGCCCCCGCGACGCGCTGATCGCGGACGTCGTCGATGACGATCAGCGGGGCCGCGCGTACGGGCTCGATCGCGCCCTCGACACCGCGGGCGCCCTCGTCGGCGTGGTGATGGCGGCGCTGCTGTTGTACTGGCTCTCGGGCACACCGAACGGCACCGGCACCCCGTCGACCGACCCGCGCCCGTATCGGATCATCTTCGCGATCGCGGCGGCGATGGGCGTGTGCTCCGCGGCGCTGACGTTCGCCGTGAAAGATCCGGTCGAACCCGCGCCGGCGCACCCCGGCTCCGTGCCGGTGTCCTCCGCGTTGCCGGCAGCGTACTGGAGGGTGTTCGCGATCTTGATCCTGTTCGCGATCGCAAACTCGAGCGACACGTTCCTGTTGCTGCGCGCTCAGAACGTCGGCCTGTCGGCGTGGGCCGTGGTCGCCGCGTACGCGATGTACAACGTGCTGTACGCCGCGATCTCGTACCCCGCGGGCGTGCTCAGCGACCGCTGGGGGCGCTGGCGCGTGATCGCGGTCGGCTGGGTGCTCTACGCCGGCGTCTACGCCGGGTTCGCGCTCGCGAACGCGACGACGATCTGGCCGCTGTTCTGCGTGTACGGCATCTACATGGCCCTCACCGACGGCGTCGGCAAGGCGCTGATCGCGGACGTCGCACCGAAGGCACAGCGCGGCCGCGCGATGGGCCTGTTCTACCTCGGCACGGGGATCGCGACGATCGCGTCGAGCGTGATCGCCGGCCTGCTGTGGGATCGGCTCTCGCCGAGCGCGCCGTTCTGGCTCGGCGCCGGGACCGCGGTGGTGGCGCTGGTCGTGCTCGTGATCGCCCGTCCTCGCCGCGCCGCCGCTAGCGTGGCCGCCGATCAGTGACCGGCGCGTCACGCTGCGACCGCGGCGGAATTCATCGCGGCGACGAGCCAGCGCCGACGCGCGCGGATGTGCCTCGATCGCTTCAGGCTTCGTCGAGCGCGCGGTCCTCGCGGCTCTTCTTGGTCTTGCTCGCGATCCCGAGGTCCGCGAGCTTCTTGCGCAACGTATTGCGGTTGAGCCCGAGGAGCTCGGCCGCCTTGAGCTGATTGCCGCCGGTGTGCGCGAGTACGAGATCGAACAGCGGCCGCTCGACGCGCGCGACCACCTTCTCGTAGAGATCATGGGCGGGATAGCCGTCGATGCGCGCGAGCAGGCCGGCGAGCTTCGCCTTGACCATCTCCTCGAACGCCAGATCCTCGAGCGGCACGCGGGTCGCGACGACCGGCAGGACCTCGTCGACGTCGCCGGCCTCGATCCGGCTGCGCGCGACGCGCACGATCAGCCGGCGTACGATCGACTTGAGCTCGGCGACGTTGCCCGGCCACGGGTACTCGGCGAGCCGGGTGTGCGCGCGCGACGAGATCGTCGGTTTCGGGCGGCCGACCTCGGCCGCGTAGTGCTTGATCCAGCGCTCGGAGAGCACCGGCAGATCCTCGGTGCGATCGCGCAGCGGTGGCACCTCGATGCGGCGCGCGGCGAACAGCTCGAAGAAGTCGCGCTTGACGATCTCCGCGTCGACCGCGCGCTCGACATCGACATCCGCGGTCGCGACGACGTGGACGTCGTGCGCGTTCGGGTTCTTGCGATCTCGGATCGCCCGCTTCAGCGTGCGCTGCGACGGCGCGCTGAGATCGATGATGTCCTTGACGACGAGCGTACCGCCCGCGGCAGCGCGCAGCGCCCGGTGCGCGCGCTCGCAGGCGTCGTCGCCTTCTACCTTCTGGAGATCGGAGCTCTCGAACGTCGGGCGGACCGTGATGAAGTGCGCCTTGCCGCGCGGACCACGCTGGTGGAGCACGCGCGCGACGAGCTCGCGGCCGGTGCCGTGCTCGCCGGTGATCAGCACGGGCGCACCGCCGTCGGCGTACGCGTCGACCTGCGCCGAGACCGCGCGCATCGCGGGGCTGGCGGCGACCAGGAAGTCACCGGCGCGAAGGGTGGCACGCAACATCAGGCTGCTCCCGCCACGTCGCCAGCGAACTCTGCGTCCATCGTCTCGCGCTCGCCTTCGGGGCCGAGCCCGAGCCGGCGCTGGCGCTCGATCAACTGCGCGAAGTAGTCCTCGACGAGCGCACGCGCGGCCGCGAGCCCGGGCGCCTCCCACACGCGGAGGCGGAGCGAGTTGCAGCCGTACAGGCCACGCGCGTACCAGGCGCATGCCTTGCGGACCTCGTGCAGCGTCCGCGGGCCACCGCGGAGCTCCTCGATCAGATCGACGTGGCGGCGATACACGGCGAGCCGCTCCTCGAGGGTCGGCGCGCCGGGGTCGGGCCGGCCGCAACAGACCTCGCGCAGGCGCGAGAACAGCCACGGGTTGCCGAGCGCACCGCGGCCGATCATCACGGCGTCGCAGCCGGTGTGCTCGCGCAAGCGCAGGAAGTCCTCGACCGTGTTGACGTCGCCGTTGCCGACGACGGGGATGTGGCGTGGCACCGCGTCGCGCACGAGCCGGATGATGTCCGGATCGCTCTTGCCGGAGAACCCCTGGGTGCGCGTGCGACCGTGGACGGTGATCATCTGGGCACCGGCCTCGACCATCGCGCACGCGAACTCGGGCGCGTTGCGGTGGCCCTGGTCCCAGCCCGCGCGATGCTTGACCGTGACCGGCACGTTCGCGGGCACGGCCGCGACGACGGCGCGCACGAGGCGCTGCGCGATCTCGGGCTCGCGCATGAGCGCCGAGCCGCACTCGCCGGCGACGACGCGCTTGGCCGGGCAGCCCATGTTGATGTCGACGAGCGACGCGCCGATCGCGACCGCGATCTCGGCGGCGTGATGCATCATGTGCTCTTCGCGGCCGAAGATCTGGACGCCGAACTTACGGCCACCGAGCGATGCGGTGAGCTTGCCGGTGGTCTTCTTGTCGCCGGCCGAGAGCGCGTGCGCGGACAGGAACTCGGTGATCGTGAAGCCGACGCCGAGCTCCTCGGCGACCGTCCGGAACGGCAGGTCGGTGACCGCCGCCATCGGAGCGAGGATCACGGGAACGTCGATGTCGATCGATCCGATACGCACGGCACGTTGGTTTACCGGAACCGATCGAAAACGTAAATCGAAACAAACCCCAAGCTAATCGGGGATATCGCCCGGCGAATTCAGGTTGCGTAGCGCCGCCGGATCGGCGTCGGTGAGCCAGCGTACGGCGAGTCCCTCATCGGTCAACAGGCCGCTCGCCTTGTAGCGGTGTGCCGCGAGGCGGCGCTCCACGGCCGCGAGGCAGCGGACGTGGAGCAGGCAGCACAACGGCTCTGGACGCGCGCCGACGAGCAGCCCGACCGCGTCGAGCTCCGGGCCACGAGCGGCGATCAGCGCGCCGACGACCGCGGCGGTGATGAACGGCATGTCGCCGGCGACCACGAGCAGCCATGGCTGCGCGCAGGCGGCGAGGCCGGCGGCGATGCCCGCGAGTGGGCCCTCGCCTGCGGTGTCGCGTACGGTCCGAAACCCCGGCACGTCGACCGGGGCCGAGACCACGACCTCGGCGACCCACGGTTCGAGCACGGCGCGCTGGCGCTCGAAGATCGTGCGGCCATCGATCACGAGCTCGTGCTTCGCGATGCCGCCGAACCGCGTCGCCTTGCCGCCTGCGAGGATCAGGGCGCTGACGTCGGACATGCGAACTTGTGAAACGGGCGTGCGCGGTGCGCTGTGATGTCGGGGGGTTGCGGGATCGAACTTGTGAAACTGTAGTACGTCCCCTACCGGAGGAGGGGTTCGACGTCGTCCTGGGCGGGGGTCGTGATCTCGGGGCCATTGGGCGCGAGGTACACGGAGACCTCGGTGCGGACGCCGAACTGGCCGGCGAAATAGAGGCCGGGCCCGACGGTGAAGCCGGTGCCGGGGGTGAGGATCCGGGTGTCCCTGACCTCGAAGTCGTCGAGATCGGCGCCGCCGCCCTGGAGGTCGTTGTCGATCGAGTGGCCGGTGCGATGCATGACCTGCGCGGCGAAGCCGGCCTTCTTGAGGAAGGCGCGCGTGGCCTGATCGACCTCCGCGCCGGTGACGGGGCGGTGCTTGCGCCCGCGATCGGTGATCATCACGAGCGCCTGGTCGCGCGCGGCGGCGACGGTCTGGAACGCGGTCGCGAGCTTTTCGGGTACGGTCTTGTCGGCGACGGCGACCCAGGTCTGCGCGGCGTAGATGCCTTCGGGCTTGTCGAGCTTCGCGGCGATCGAGATCACGATCGGATCGCCGAGCTGGATCATCGCGGTGCGCGCGGCGGTCGGGACGTAGTACGGGTCGGCGGTGTTGATGCCGGTGGCGACGATCGGCGGCGGTCCGACGAGGCCGCGCATGCTCATGCCGCGGATGATCTTCTGCTGGACCTCGAGCTCGTTGACCGGGACGTGGGCGAGCAGCCGCTGCGCGATGAACGCGAGCGCTTCCTTGCGAAGCTCGACGATGTGGTGAACCGCGATGTAGTGCGCGGTGCGGCCGGCATCGCCCCAGATCGCCTTGGTGTACTGCACGAGGGTCGCGGAGGAGCGGACCTGGACGCCGGTCGCGCGGATCAACTCGAGCGTCCCGGCATCGACGCGCGACATGTTCGGCACCGCCGCCTTGGGCGAGTACTCGAGCGCGATCTGCTTGACGCCCTTGAGCATCGCGCTGAGCTGCTTCGCGAAGTCGCGGTAGCCGAGGTACGTCAGCTTCTTGCCGGGGAGGTGATCGAACTGGCGGAGCTCGGAGTTGTGGACCAGCGCGATCGGATCGCCGGCCGCCGGGATCAAATAGAACCAGGGTCGCTGCGGGTGCCCGCTCGGCGCGACGAGCCGCACCGCGATCGGGTTCGAGCCGTCGCGATCGTAGAGCAACCAACCGTCGAGATGCTGGACCGCGAGCAGGCCCTGTACGGCGGTGAGGTCGGAGAGGCCGACCCTCGATGGGATCGGGTTGTCGTTCGACGGCGTGTACGGGTCGACCGGCTTGGCGGGCGTCCGGGCGGGCGCCGGCGTGACCTTGGCGGACACGGCCTTGGGCGCGGGCTTCGGATCCGCGTACGGATCGATCGGCGCGACGGCGGGGGCGACGGCGGGCGCCTGCTTCGGCGCGGGGGCCTTGGCCGCGGGCGATCTCGGCGCGGGGGCCTTGGCCGCGGGCGGCTTCGGCGCGGGGGCGCCCGCCGGTTGGGCCTGCACGACCGTCCCGACGAGGGCAAGCACGAGCGCGATCTTGTGGATCATGAGCGGCTCCTCGATAGCTCCGCGATCAGCTCCCCATGAATAGCACCATTCGTCGCGGCGACTTCGCCCTGGTGCGGCTCGAACGGTCCGCCCGTCGTGTTCGTCACGGTACCGCCGGCCTCGGCGACGATCAGCCCGCCCGCGGCGATGTCCCACGGCTTGAGGCGGCGCTCCCAGTAGCCGTCCATCCACCCGCGTGCGACCAGGCAAAGATCGATCGACGCGCAGCCGAGCCGGCGCACCGCACCCGCGGTGCGCTGGAAGTGCTCCCACTGCGTGAAGTTGTTGTCCGGGTTGGTCGCGCGGTCGTACGGAAACCCGGTCGTCAGCAACGCCTGGTCGAGCGCCGCGGGCGCGCTCACGACGAGCGCGCGGCCCTCGCCATCGCGCGCACCGCCGCCGAGCGCCGCTTCGAACCACCAGCCGAGCGCCGGTGCGACGACGACGCCGACGATCGGCTTGCCGCGCTCGTCCTCGAGCGCGATCGATACCGACCAGATCGGAAACCCGTGCGCGAAGTTGACGGTGCCATCGATCGGATCGACGAGCCAGCGCATCGAGCCCGCTCCGGCGCCGCCCGATTGCCCGCCCTCTTCCCCGAGGATCGGGATGCCGGGCGCGCGCTGCGCGAGGGTCGCGCGGATGACCTCCTCGGAGCGCAGGTCCCACTCGGTCACGAGATCGCGCGGGTTGCCCTTCGCGCGGATGTCGGTAGCGCGAGCGCCGGCGAGCAAGCTCGACGCGGCACGGGCGGCGACGCGCGCCGTCTCCAGCAGCTCGTCGAGCCCGGCGCCCATCACAGATCCAGGCGCATCGCGACGCGGTTCGCGCCGACCAGCGCGCCGAACGTCTCGGAGCTCGCGACCTGCTTCGCGAGCGTCGAGCGATCGACGACCCGAAAGCCGAACTTCGCCGCGAAGAAGTCGCTCGCACTCTCGGTCAACAGGTAGATCCGCCGTACGCCACGCCAGCGCGCCTGGCCAACCGCCATGTCGGCGAGCATCCAGCCGTACCCGGAGCCGCGGAACTCGGGATCGACCGCGAGCGCGCGCAGCACCGCGTCGTCGCCGTAGACCTCGAGGGACACGCAACCGACCATGCCCTTCTCGTTGCGCAGCACGAAGAACGAGCCGAACTGATCGTCGCGCGCCTGCTCGTCACGCAACCCGACCAGCTGCAGCACGCCGCGCACGCCGGTCATGTCATCACGCTGTGCCGGCGTGATCGGGTCGCCGATCGCGTCGAGCAGCTTGTCGTGGAGCCCCTCGAAGCTGCCCGACGACAGCACCGCGACGACGTCGCCCGGCGCGGCGCTCGCCGCGAGCTGCTTCACGATCGCATCGACCTCGGGCACGTACGCGCTCTTGGTGCCGCTGCGATGCAGCTCGAGCGCGAGCTTCTCCGGATCGAAGCGCTCGTCGCTCGGGATCTTCGAGGGGTCGTAGAGCTTGCCGACGATCACCTCGTCTGCTTGCGCGAACGCGTCCGCGAACTCGGCCTGAAACGTCTTGCGCCGGCTCGTCGCAGACCGCGGATCGTAGACGGCGATCAACCGGCGCTTCGGGAACCGCTTGCGCAGCGCCTTCAACGTCTCGCGCACCGCCGTCGGGTGATGCGCGTAGTCGTCGAGCACGGTGACCCCACCCGCGATCCCGCGCAGCTCCTGGCGGCGACGCACGCCGGCGAAGCTCGCGACGCCGAGCTGGATGTCCTTGACCGGGACGCCCTGCGCATGGGCGACCGCGATCGCCGCGAGGCAGTTACCGACGTTGTGGCGACCGACGAGCAGCGTCTCGAACCGCTCGACGCGCTCGCCGTAGTGATACACGTCGAACGCGACGCGACCGGACTTACCGACCTCGAGGTTGCGCGCCCACCACGCGATATCGGACGCGAGCCCGCCGTCGCTGTCCTCGCCATCGGGGCCGGCCTCGCCGCCGACCACGGTGTAGAGCTCGACCTTGCAGTGGGCGGACTTCGCGACGGCGCGAACGTCGGCGGAGTCGGCCCACGCGACCAGCAGGCCGCCGTCCGCGGCCGGCGGGATCAGCGCGACGAACTTCTTGAACGTATCGCGCACCGCATCGAACGACGGAAAGATATCGACGTGATCGAGCTCGATGCTGGTCAGGATCGCGATGGTCGGGCGGTAGTGAAGGAACTTCGAGCCCTTGTCGAAGAACGCCGTGTCGTACTCGTCGCCCTCGATCACGAACGGGCCCTGGCCGAGCCGCCAGCCATGGCCGAGCCCGACCGGCACGCCGCCGACGAACAACGAGGGATCGCGCCCGGCCTCCATCAGGATATGGGCGAGCAACGACGTCGTCGTGGTCTTACCGTGCGTGCCCGTCACGACGATCGACGTCTTGCCCGGCAACAGCTGGTCGCCGATCACGGCCGGGAACGAGGTCAGCTTGAGCCCGCGCTCCTGTGCGGCTTTGACCTCGATGTGATCCTTGCCATGAACATTCCCCACCACGACCACCTCCGGCCCCCAATCGAGGTTCGCGGCCGCGTACGGCATCATCACGGGTACGCCCAGCATCTCGAGCTGTTCGCTCATCGGGGGATAGACCGCGGCGTCGGACCCGCGCACGTCATGGCCCGCGGCCTTGAGCAAGCCCGCCACGGCGCCCATACCTGTCCCCCCGATGCCGATCAGGTGCACCTTCACGATCGAGCGGACCCTACCGAGGTCTCCTCGTCGGGTAAAGCCCTGATGCGACGGAAGATCAGCTATGATTTTGCTGTGGAAATGGATGGTCGGCGGCACGAACGGAGGCAGCATTTCCGAGCGCGAGGCCGAGGCCTCCCCGGCCGCGTGATGACGGTGCGCTTCCGCAGCTCCGCGGGGCCCGACTGGGTGGTGACGGCGACTCGAAATATCGGGGTGGGCGGTGCGTTCCTCGACACGCCGCCGGCCGGTGCGCTGCCGCCGGTCGGGACGCCGGTGTCGATCGAGCTGCAACTCCCGACGTCGGATCAGACGTTCACGCTCCCCGCGATCGTGCGCTGGGCTTCGAGCGAAGGCGGCGCGGGCATCCAGTTCGTCGACGTCGACGTCGATGTCCTGCTCGAGCTCAACGACTACTTCGCGAGCCTCACGCCGTAGCTGGCCCGAGCGCCCTAGCCGGGCGTGACGTCGGTCGACTCGAAGATCTTGTCGGCCGACGCCGGCACGAAGCCGTGGAACAGCTCGCCCGTTGGCAACGGATAGCGCTTCGCGAACTCGTAGTAGCACGACGGCAATTGCACGACCTCGCCGGCGAGATCGACCGCGATCGTGTCCGCGCGGGTCGAGCTCTGCTCGAGCCGATCCGCGGGCGTGCCCTTGATCGTGCCGCCGGCGGTGTTGAGCACGAAGCCCTCCGCCACGAGGAAGGCATCGAGCTCGGCGAGGCTCGCGAACGTGGTCAGCGCGTTGACCGAGACCGTGAAGTGATTGACGCGAAACCCGAACGCCGCCATCCACGCCGCGTACTCGCTCTCGGCGAGCAGTGCGTGGTAGTCGCCGGCCGTGCACTGCCACGGCCGACCCGCCCACGGCAGGTCCGCGCGCGTTCCGAAACCGGGCGGCAACTGCGCGACCAGCGCCGCGATCCGCCGCTGCGTCGCCGGCGTCAGCTCGCCGACGCGGAGCTCGCTGATGAAGATCTTCGGCAGCGATGCGTCCGGGTGCTGCCAGTAGCGCGCGTCGAGCTTCTTGTCCGCGAAGCGATAGGCGTCGCGCGGCTGGTAGCCGACGGCTTCGAACGGTCGCGCGAGCGCGGCGAGATCGATCCCCGGCACGCCGAACGTGCGCAGCGCGACATGATCGTTCTGGACCTCCTCGCCGCGCGCGCCGAGCAGGCGATGAATCCGCTCGGCCTGCGGGGTCATCCGCACGTAGTCGGCCCACAGCGCCTCGAACAGCGCGGCCACGGTCATGGCGTCAACGTGACCGGAAACAGCACCGTCGTCTTGGCCTTCTTCGTGCGCGGGAACTTCGCCTTCACGATCGCCTTGTCGATACACGCGCCGGTCGGCGTCTCGCTGAAGTCGCCTTGCTGCTCGTACTTGAGGACGCCGCCGTCCGCGGTGACCGTGAGCTTCAGCTTGGCCTTGCCGGTCACGGCGAACTGCGCGTAACACTTCCACGCGGCGTCGACGACGGGTTGCATCGCCTGGTCGATCAGCGCGGCCGTCAGCTGCTCGACCCGCGGGCCGGCCTCGGCCTCGGCGACGCTCGGCGGTGGCTCGCCCTGGGGACACGCCGCGGGGTCCGCCGCGACCGGCGACGACGGCGGCGACGACGCGATGATCGCGCCATCGCACGGCGTGTACACGCGATACGCCACCACGTCGAGCGCGATGCCGTTGTTGCCGCTCTCGGTCCAGCGCGGCCTCGCGGCGAGCTTCACGACGAATTCGACGCGCACCTTCGCGACCGCGCGCGACCACCGCTCGGCATCGGCTCGGGCCGCGAACGCGCGACCGTTGTCGAGCAGCGCTCCCGGCCGCAGCCGGCCGGCTTCGAAGTGTGGGCTCGCCCCCGGCACGACCCCGGTCACGAACCAGGTCTTGCCATCGATCTCGACCCCGGTGCAGCGCACGCACGCGTCGAGCGAAAGCGCCAGCGACTGCTTCTGCGCATTCCACGGCCCGACATCGAAGCTATCGGCGTCGGCCTCGACGATCCAGGTCCCGCCCGCGAGCTCCTTCGCGCGCGCATCGCGGACGCGGCGGCATTGCCGCTGCTGGACGTCGTCGCCGGCATCGCATGCCGCGGTCAGCGCCCACACCAGGCCCTCGACGCGATGCAACCGCTGCGCGGTCTGCGCCTTGGCCTCGAACGTCTCGCCGGCGTGCGCCACGCCAGAGCTCAGCTGGGTTGCGAGCAGCGCCGCGAGCAGCGCCGCTCCGAGCGGGGGCTTCATCTCAGCTTCTGCGTCAGGTACGACTTCAGCCGCAGCTCCGCATCGGCCGGGTCCGCGATGACGATCGGCACCGTCTTCTCGAGCTCCTGATCGAGCTCGACATACAAGGTCTTGCGCAGGCCCGCATCTTCGACCAACTGGGCCGGAGTGCGGCCGCGCACGGCCTGGTCGCCGAGCTTCGCGGTGTAAGCCTTGAGCTTGTCGTAGATCCCTGCGCCGAGGAACGCGGTGATCTTGTCGGCCTCGTTCGCGAGCCGCTCGAAGCTGACCTCCGCGCTCGCCGGCAGATCGCCACGGCCCAGGTCGTGCGCGAGCTGGGCGGCGACACGCAAGATCATCACGTCGTCGATCACCCCGATGCCCTCGTTCCAGTCGGGGATCAGATCCATCTTGCTGACGAGGTACTGCAACGCGCCGCCGGCGAGCCGGCGCGATTTGTCATCGGCCTTGGCCGATTCGAGCAGCGCCTTGAACGCCTCGATGTCCTGGCGAATCGTATCGGCCCAGCTCTTGAAGACGTCGATGTGTGCCACGCAGCCTCCTCGGTTTGACCGTATCATGTGTACGATATCGAAATGCGGAGCGCGGCCCTCCTCGTCATCGTGATCGCGGCGTGCAGCGGGGATGAACCTCCACCGGCGCAGAACAACTGCACCGGTGCGGCGTATGACAAGTGCAACGACGAGCACGACTGCACGTCGATGGATTGCCGTCCGTTCGCGACGATCCAGGTCTGCACGCAAGCGTGCAGTGACACGGCACCGTGCCCGAACGACGAGATGGGCAACGCCGTGTCGTGCAACAGCGGCGTTTGCCAGCCCGCCGCCGCGAACAACTGCAAGCTCGCGGCGACGCCGTAGGGCGCGCTCGGGATCCAGATCGGGATCCGGAGCCAGGCCTGCGCCCGTGCCCGATCCGGATCGAGATCCGGATCCGATCCGTCGACGACTCAGTTACCGGTGAGGTCTTTGACGAGCTTCGTCGCCTGACCCGCGTTGATCTGCACCATCAACGTCTTGTTCACGTTCGCGTCGCTGTTGACCAGCGTGATCTTGTGCGCGCCGGCCGACAACGGCATCGCGCGCTGCGGCGTACGCAGGCCGGTCGACTTACCATCGATCTCGATCTCGCACGGCGGCTTGCTCGAGATCATCAACGTGCCGTCGCCACCCGCCGCGGGCTTGTCCGCGCGCGTCTCGACCGGCGCCGGCGTCGAATCGAAGCCGGGGTCCGCGAGCTGCTCGGACTTCGGCGCGGAGTGATGCTTCGGTGCGGCCACGGCCCTCGGCGCCGAGGCACGCACGGAATGTCCTGCCCTCGCGACCTCGGGTCGAGCCGGCGCGGGCTTGATCGCCTTGCCGAGCGCGACCTGGAGGTGCGGCGTGTGAGCCGGGTCGAGCTGTGCGGTCTGCTCCGGATGACCCTGAAGCGCGAGCACGACCTCGTACGTGCGCGATGCATCGAGCGAGGTCTCGATCGGCGTCGTACCGAGGAACGACTTCTTCGCGCCCTTCGAGGTCTGCTCGACCAGCGTGACGGTCGCACCGGCGGGCATCGAGTCGATCCGCACGTCCGCGAGCTGCACGACCCCGCGCGTGGGCTGGACGACCGCGGCTGCGGCGGTGGCGTGCGCGACCCCGGCCGCGAGCGCGGCGTTCTGCGCCGACGGCTGATTTGCGGGCGCGACGTGCGCGGCTGGCGGCTTCGCGACGACCTTGGTCTTGCCGCTGCCGTCGAGCGCGATGAACCCGCCGATCACCGCACCGACCAGGATGAAGCCGATCGCCGGCAGGATCAGCTTCTTGACCAGCGGGGTCTCGACGCGGCGATCGCGGAGCACGTGCGGCGACGTTCCGACATAGGTCTCGTCATCGAACTTCTCGACGGCGCGGCTCGCTTCGAACCAGTCGTCACCGCGCACCATGTCACCGGTCATGTCGATGCGCGCCTGGTGCTGCACCGGATACGCCTGCGGCGCGACGGCGCCGAGGCTCGTCGCGAGGACCGGGCCGGTCTGCGCCTTCGCGTACAGCTGGGCCGGCGAAGGCGAGCTCGCGCGCGTGAGCGTCCCCGCCGACGGCGAAGGCGAGCTCGCGCGCGTGGGCGGAGGCAACGCGGGCACCGACGGACGCGGCGTGGCCGGGCGCGCCTGGAGCGCGGGCGGCGGCGTCCCTTCGGCCTGCACGGACGGGCGCCTCGGCGGCAACGCCGGCGCCGTGCGGGGGATCGGGGGAATCGTGGTGCCGCGCGATGGCGGCGCGGTCGTCGATCGCACCGCCGGCCGGTGTTCGGGCAACGTGAGTTGCGCGGTCCCGCCCGGCGCTCGCGAGCGCGGCAGCGGCGCGACCTGACCGGCACCGCGCAGCGACGGCATGGCCATCGCCGGTCGCGGCGCGGCGAACAGGTCATCGCTCGGATCGACGATGGGCTTGGCCTGGTTCGACTGCACCAGATCGATCAGACTGTTCACCGCCGTGGACTCCGTCTTGGCCATCGCTGGGCAGACTACAAAGGACCACCCGGACGCAATGCAAATATGGTCCGGCAAGTGATCGCCGCGGCTGCGGAATCGGGTTCGCACACCACGTACACCCTTCAGTTTCGGACCGTAAGCCCCCGGAAATTCATTGACGATGGCGTGACCATACATCTAGTGTATGGCCACAGATGGGATCGGACACTCGGTTCGTCGACCTACGCCGTCTGGCGGATTGGTTTGCCACCGAGCCGACACGGCCGTCGTTACACGTCGAGAGGATCGTCGAACGCCTCGGCGCCGTGGCCGTCCCGCTGCTCGGGCGCGAGCTGTGCGCGCCGCAACAAGCCCGCCGCGATGCTGCCCGCACGGCGCTGGCCCAGCTCGCGAACACGCAGCGCGGCGTTCGCCCGCGCGTGATCGCGGCGCTGCGCGAGATCACCAACGGTGCCGCGCCGGATCACGGCAAGGTCTGCGCGCTCGGTCTGCTCGGCGAGCTCGGCGAGCGCGGCGCGGCGCGGTTTCACGACCCCGACAAGATCCAGCGGAGCAGCGCGATCAACCTCGCCGCGCAGCTCGAGACCGCCGCGGACGTGGCGGCGGCGGCCGACCTCATGGTCGGCAAGCTCGCGCCCGACGACATGGTGTCGTTGCTCGCGATCATGGCCGAAGCCGCACCGGCGCGCGCGCAGGACCTCGCGCACGAGCTGTGTGCGCGGCTCGATCTGACCGCCGAGCTGCGCGAGCGGATCGCCGATGTCGCCCTGCTCCACCCGGTGCTCGCGGTCGCGCCCGAGAGTCCGCGCGAGCCGCGCCGGATCGCGCGGCCGACCCACGTCACCGTGCTGGTCGATGGCGCCGCTCGGGTCGTCGTCGTCGCGACCCGCAAGATCAGTGGGGAGCGGCGCTGGCGGCGCTGGGCCGTGTTGATCTCCGGAGATGGCCGGATCGACGATTGCTTGCACGAGGAGCACGCCAGCGACGAGCCCGACGTGCTGATCTCGAACCTGTGCGCCGATGGCTATCGCGTGGCCTCGCGCGAGCCACTACGCGCGAAGGAGCTCGTCGCCGCGGCCGCGCGGGTCACCGGTGCACTCGCGGCGCGTAGCGCCGATCAGGCCGCACAGCGCCTGCCATCGGCGTACTACCTGGGTCGCGACCTGCTCGATCTCGGCGAAGCGCACCTCGCGCGCGCGCGCCCGAATCCGACCGCCGCCACCGTCGGCCGCGCGGTCGAGCTGATCGCCGACGGCGAGGTCCCACGCGCACGGCTGTTGCTCGCGCGCTGCGAGCCCAGCGCCGACGTCGCGGCCGCAACCGCGGCCTGCCACCTCGCGCAGGATCGCGCCGCCGACGCCAGCGCGTGCCTGCTCCGCGCGATCGAGCTCGAGCCGGGATGGCCGTTACATCACTGGAACCTCGCGGCCGCGCTTCATCGCGTCGACGATCGCGCCGGCAGCTATCAAGCGCTCAAGCGGTTCGTCGCGACGAGCGCCGAGCCGACGGCGCTCCTGGGCGATCCGGATCAGCCGGAGCGCGTGGCCCTTGCCCACAAGCTCCTCGTCGAGCTCGAGCGCACCGCGCGCCTCGCCGGCGTCTCGCTCAAGAAGCGCAAGCGCAAGCTCGAGTCGTAGCCGCCCTACTTCTTCGCGGCGGGAGGTGCAGCGGCAGCTGGAGTCGCCGCGCTCAGCACGTAGTCGAGCTTCACCCGCGTCGTGCTCGGCGCGCCGGTCCCGTTGGCGCGCTTCGGCAGGGTCCAGTGCTTCGCGCGCTCGGCCGTGCAGCCCGCGACCATCGCCAGATCCTGCAACCCTGCCTTCGGCTCGGTGGTCACGCCCTTGATCGCGCCGGTCTGATCCGCCTCGATCGTCACGCTCAGCGTGCCCGCCAGCTTCGGATTCGCCGACAGGGCTTGCTCGTAGCAGGCCTGGACCTCCTGGTTGTGGCGCTTGAGCAACGCGCCGATCGCGGCCGGATCGTGCGTGCCCGCGCCGGCCTTCATCACCTTGAACGTACCCTCGAGGTTGGCCTGGTCCTTCAACGCCTCGTTGCGCACCGAATCGTTCATCGTGATCAGCGGGACCGAGGCGTTGTACAGATCGTGCGCCGGCTCGTAGTAACGATCGTCGTGCGCGGTCGCGTACAGGATGTGGAACAAGCGCGCCATCACGTAGACGCTCTCGACGACGTTCTCCTTGTCCTTGTCGCTGCACTTGGCACCACACGCCGGCAGCGCGTCGAGCGCCTGCTTCGCGAGCTTGGCCGCCGTCACCGGATCGTCGAGCCGGACGGTGTAGTCGGCCTGGGTATAGCGCAGCACCGGCTTGTCGTTCACCGGCACCTTGTCGCCCTCGACTTCGATCGACTTCTCGATCGCCGCGACGCCGTCCTTCCAGCGCCCGGCGAACTGATAGGCCTGGAGGCCGAGCTTCGCGAGCAGCTCGTATTGCTGATCCTTGGACTTGCCGTAGATCGGCGTCAGCGTCGCGATCGTGTCGGTCAACGAGCCGCCGGCGCGGCCCGCGAACAGCAGCACGTCGCGATCGACGATCTCTTTGTTCGCGTTCGTGCCCCAGCCCTTCGCCGCGGTCACGATCGCCTGCCAGGCGCCGGCGTTGTCGCCGGTCCGCCACTTCGCCCATGCCGTCACGTACGCGAGCTCGGGCTGCTTCTCGGTGAGCGGTTGATCCTTGACCGCCGCGAGGGCGTCGGCGTTCTTGAACTCCTTGAGCAGCGAGTAGGCCCACCACGCGCGGTTGTAGAGCGCGTCCTTGTCCTTCGGCGCCGTCGCGACCAGCTCACCCCACGCCTTCTCGGCGCCCGCGTAGTCGTCGAGCATGAGCTCGTAGCTGCCGAGCAAGCGCAGCGTGATCTCGTCGGCCTTGTCCCCGGCGGCCTGCGCGGCATCGCGCAACGCCTGGCGCGCCTCGGTCAGCATCGCGGTCTGCTCCGCCGGCGGCGCGTCCTTCGACTTGCGATACAGCATCGTCGCGAGGATCGCGGCCTGGGCCTGGCGCTGTACCGGATCCTTGGTCTTGGTCACGATCGCGCGCTGCTTCTCGAGCGTCGTCTTCCGCTTCGCGTCGACGAGCGGCATGCCGGGCCGGCCGAGCGCCTCGGGCTCGAACAGGACGCCCTTGAGCTCGATGCCCGGGACCTCGAACGAGACATCGCCGGGAGAGCCGGACTTCGCCGCGCTGCCTGTACCCGTGGTCGTCGCTTTCGGTCCTTCCGCCGTGCTGCCGCCACACCCGAGGGCGGCGACCACGACCAAGCCTGCAAACGTTTTCATATGCGCAGTGTGTACACCGGAACGGCCCGTGGCAGGAACCAGCGGTGTTATGTTGCAGGCCCGTGTCGAGACTCGGTTGTTGCGTGCTGACCTTGTTCGTGTCGGTTGGACTCGGCGGGTGTGTCGTGGTGCACGCGCACGAGCGCGAGCACCTCGCGAAGCGGTCGATGACGGAGGACCGGACCCCCGGCGAGCTGCGCTACGAAGCGCACGAGCGCGGCTCGCGTGAAGCGGCAGAGGGCGGAACGGGCCAACCGGGTGGCGGATGCGGCTGCAACTAGTCGTCGTGTGCGTGGTCGGCTGCGTCGTCTCGGCGCTCGGCACGGCACGCGCGGATGGCGAGCTCGATGCGCGCGGCGTGTACTACAAGGAGCGCTCGACGCGGGTCATGCAACCGATGCTCGACGGCATGTTCGACGCCGGCGCGCGCGGCCTGGTCAACGCCCACTTCCTCGTCGATGCGATCACGTCGGCCTCGGCCGGCTCGGGCGCGGCGAACGCGGCGCCGTTCACCGAGCGCCGCTACGAGGGCGGCCTCGGCTATACCCACGAGCTCGACGGCCCGAAGGATTCGTGGATCGACAAGCTCCGCATCGGCGGTGACAGCAAGTACTCGACCGAGTCGGACTACACGTCGTTCTACCTCGGCGCGCGCCTCGAGGCCGACGTCGCGCAGAAGAACGCGACGATCGCGCTCGGCGGCGGTGTCTCGAGCGATACCGTCACGAACGCGGGCGCGCAGAGCCCGATGGGCGGACCGTTGATCCAGTGCGACGTGACCTCGCCCGCCACCGCCGCGGAGTGCGGCCTCACGACGTATGGCGGGTACGCCTCGGTCAGCCAGATCGTGTCGAAGGATGCGCTCGTCGCCGTCAGCTACGACCTCGCGAAGCTCGATGGCTACCAGGCCAATCCATATCGCACCGCGATCACCGCGAGCGGCCTGGTGCCCGAGGTCCATCCCAACTCGCGCCTGCGCCAGTCGTGGGCGGCGTCCGCGCGCTACTACCTCGAGGCGACCCACACCACGCTGATCGGCGCGTATCGCTATTATCACGACGACTGGCACATCCGGGCACACACACCGGAGCTCCGGATCATCCAGGAGGTCGGTAAGCTCGCCGACGCCTCGATCCGCTATCGCTACTATTACCAGTCCGCGTCATTCTTCTACCTCGACCGCTATCCGGCGCTCGACATGACCACCATCAACTACGTCACAGACGATCCGAAGATGTCCGCGTTTAGCGGTCACACGATGGAGGCCAAGCTCGGCGTCCTCGGCGAGGAATTCGGGTTGACCGGCAACTGGGCCGGCGCTCGCTTCGAAGGCGTCCTCGAGTACATCATCCAGCACAACCGATTCGGCGATGCCGTGGTGGCCCATGTCGCACTCTCTCTACCTTTTAGCTATTAGCTGCGCCGGGCTCGCCGGCGCGTGCAGCGGCGATGACTGCGGCTCGCCGGGCTCTGCCGAGTATGGGCTGGTCGTCTCGAGCGACGAGGTCATGCTCTCGTTCGGCGATCTCGTCGCCGGCGCGAACAACGATTGCCCGGCCTCGGATGCGCCGAGCGGCGTCGTCAGCCTCACGATCAGCGGCACCCAGATGCCGGGGTCGCAGGGCTCCGGAGCCGCGGGCCTGGTCACGTTCTGCATCCCGCGTCCGGACCAGCTCGGCGGCGACCAGCCGCTCGGTTCGGCCGTGAAGATCGTCGATCTCTCCGGCATGGACGCGACCTGCTCGTACACGCTCGACCACAACCACCTGCCGACCGGGAGCGCGCACGGCACGGGCGTGTGTGGCAACGGGATCGACAAGGCCGGGTTCGGGCTGGTGTTCGATGGCTTCCTCGGACTGACCCGGACGTGCGGCACGACCGTCGATTCCGTGTCCGTCGGGCTCACCGGAGACGTCGCGGTCAAGCCCCAGTGAGCGGGACGCGCACGGAGCTGGCCGAGCTCGAGCGCGCGCGCGTGGCTCGCTTCGATGCGAATCAGATCAAGATCCCGCCGTATCCCGGCTACACGATCGACGTCAAACCGTTCGCGCTCGAGGGCGCAGCGCTGGAGCAGTGGGTGCAGCTCTTGCTCGACGCACGCCTCGGTGCGCTCTAGCGCTCATTTCGCGAGCTTGGCCGCGACATACGCCGCGCCGCCGACCATCGCGAGCGTCGCGACCGGCCCCGGAAATAGAGATCTCGCGAGGTAGCCGATCCCGAACGCCATCGCGATGCCCTGGAACGGATGGCTCTCGACGTACGCACGCGTCCGCAATGCGGTCCTGAACCCGGCATGCTTCGCCCGGCTCATCGCGGCGTCCGAGAGTTTGTGGAACAGCTGGTCGATCGGCTGCGTCGGAGGGAGCGTCGTCGTGGTTGCCATCGCCGGGACCAAAGCACACGCCGTGCCTACGACGCCTTGGGCAACAGCCCCGCGAGCTCGTCGAGCAGCCGTGCGAGCTTGAGCGGCTTGGGCAACACGCGCACCCCGGCCGGTGCCTTGTCGGGCTCGGCGGTCGAGACCACGACCGGAATCGCCGAGAGTTGCGGGTGCTGTTGCATCGCGCGGTACATCGCGATGCCATCGAGCACCGGCATCTGGAGATCGAAGATCACGACGTCGGGCAGCGGCCGTGGCCCCAGCAAGTGCTCGAGCGCCTCCTTGCCGTTCGTCGCCGTCGCGACGCGATATTGCTTGCGCTCGAGCGCCTCGCGGAGCGTCTCGCGCACGTCATCCTCGTCGTCGACGATCAAGACCGAACCCGGTCCACCCGAACCGGCCCGATCGGAGCCCGCATCCGCGGCGGGTGCGACGGTATCGGTGCGGCGCGGCAACACCACCGTCACGGTCGTGCCGTCGCGTGCGGTCGAATCGACCGTGACGTCACCGCCGTGACCACGCGCGATCTCGCGCGCGATGTACATGCCGAGCCCGAGGCCGCCACCCGCCGGCCGATTCGATCCACGGAACGGCTCGAACAACACCGGCATCACCTCGGCTGGCACGACGCCCTCGTTGCGCACGCTGATCATCACGTCGTGGTCACGGCCCACGACCGAGACGGTGATCGCGGCTTGCTTGTCGCCGTGCACGATCGCGTTGGCGAGCAGGTTCGAGAACAGCTGGACCAGGCGCTGCGGGTCGCCGCTCGTCGCGCATTGGCCGACGCTCTCGATCTCGATCGTGCGACCCGGATGCGGCGCGCGCAGCTCGTCGACGGCGCGCTGGACGAGCTCCTCGAGATCGACGTAGACCCGCGACCGCACGAACCCGACACCACCGCCGAGCCGGCCACGCGTGAGGTCGAGGAGCTGCTCGATCATCTCGGCCATCCGCTGTCCGGCAGCACTCATCCGCGCGATCGTGCGTAGCGCCGCAGGATCCGTGACCGTCGCTTGCAGCAACTCGGCGCCCACGACCAGCGCACCGAGCGGGTTACGCAGATCGTGACCGACGATGCCGACGAACATCTCGTTGAGCCGCAGGGCCTGGGCGAGCTGTTGACGCTGGCGCGCGAGCTCGATGAATACGTCGACCTTCGAGCGCAGGATGTGCGGATCGATCGGCTTGAACAGAAAATCGACCGCGCCGGTCTCGTAGCCCTTGAACACGCGCCCCGGATCGCGCGCCCCCGCGGTGACGAAGATGATCGGCACGTGCTTGGTGCGATCGGCACCACGCATCAACTCCGCGAGCTCGAAGCCATCCATCTCCGGCATCTGCACGTCGAGCAGCGCGAGGCTGACCTCGTGGACGAGCAACAACTCGAGCGCCTCGGAGCCGGAGCGAGCCTTCAACAGCTCGAGCCCATCGCGCCGCAACAACGCCTCGAGCGCGACCACGTTCTCCTCGATATCATCGACGACGAGGATCTTGATCGGGGTCATGGTTGCCCCTCCGGCGACGGGAGCATGGCGATCGCCCCGAGTGCGCGCGCGAGCTCGACGAGCTGGAACACGCGCGCGCGCCCTCCTAGCCGCTGGAGGCCCGCGTTCGGCATCGTCGGTTGACTCGCGCTCGCGGGCGCTTGCACGTAGGCCCGGCCGCCAGCGTCCGCGATGCGCTGCAAGCCGCGGGCGCCGTCATCGTTGGCGCCCGACAACAACACGCCGGTACAGCGCGTGCCGAACGCCTCGGCCGCGGACTCGAACAGCACGTCGATCGAGGGGCGCGAGAAGTTGACCACCTCGTCGACCGAGAGCGCGAGCGAGCCGGTGCGCTCGACCAGCAGGTGGTAGTTCGGCGGCGCGATGTAGATCGACCGCGGCTCGAGCGGCGCCTTGTCCTCGGCTTCGACGACGGTGCGCCGGGTGACGTTGCGTAGTAGGTTCGGGACCAGGTTGCGCTGATTGGCCGCGAGGTGGATCGCGATCACGATCGGGGCGATCAGCTCGTCGGCCAACGCCGGCACGAGCACGAGGAGTGCTTCGAGCGCACCTGCCGACCCACCGATCACGATCAGCTCGTTCATAGCAGTTGATAGATGCGCGCGTCGGCGTCGCACTCCTGAAAGCGTGGAGCGAGCGAGGTGAACCGCAACGTCTCCTTGAGGCCGAGGCCGAGGAAGCCCTTGCGGCACAACGACTCGGTGAGGACGCGGAGCGCGCGCTCCTGGAGCTCGCGCTCGAAGTAGATCAACACGTTGCGGCACGACACGAGCTGCATCTCCGCGAACGCGCTATCGGTCGCGAGGCTGTGGTCCGAGAACACGATCGCGCTCCGCAGGCCGCGATCGAGCAGCGCGCCGCCGTAGGCGGCCGAATAGTAATCCGCCAGCGAGCCGGTGCCGCCGGCGAGGCGATAGTTGTCCGAGAACCGCGCGAGCCGGTCGGTGTCGTAGACCCCATCGTGCGCGCCGCGCAGCGCCTCGGGATTGATGTCGGTCGCGTAGATCATCGTGCGCTCGAGCAACCCTTCCTCGCGCAGCAGGATCGCGAGCGAGTACGCCTCCTCGCCGGTGGCGCAGCCCGCGACCCAGATCTTGAGCGACGCGTAGGTCCGCAGGTACGGCACGACCTTCGTGCGCAACGCCAGGAAATAGGACGGGTCGCGAAACATGTCGCTGACCTGGACGGTCAGGAACCGGAGCAACTCGGTGAACACGGCCGGATCGCGCAGCATCTTGTCCTGCAGGCGTGGCAGCGACGGCACCTTGAAGTGCAACAGAGCGTTGCGCAGCCGGCGCAGCAACGAGGCCTCCGAGTAGCTCCGGAAGTCGTAGTGATGCGCGTGATAGATCGCGTCGAGCAACGCCGTCAGCTCCGCGTCGCGCGGGGGCTTTACTTGCGGATCCATACCCTTGCCAGCGACAGCAACTTGTCGACGTCGAGCGGCTTGGCGATGTAGTCGTTCGCGCCGGCGGCGAGACAGCGATCGCGGTCGTCCTGCATCGCCTTCGCGGTCAGCGCGATGATCGGCAGCTTGCCGTTCCGCGGCTCGCTGCGGAGCGCGCGGATCGCCTGGAGGCCGTCCATCTCCGGCATCATGATGTCCATCAGGACGAGGTCGAGATCGGGGTGCTTCTTGACCGCCTCGACCGCCTCGCGGCCATTGCGCGCGATCTCGATCTTCGCACCCTTGGGCTCGAGCACGCTCGTCAACGCGAACACGTTACGCACGTCGTCCTCGGCGATCAGGATGCGGCGGCCCTCGAACACGGTCTCGCGCGAGCGGGCATCGCGCAGCATCCGCTGGCGTTCGGGCGGCATCGACGACTCGACCTGGTGCAGGAACAGCGTGACCTCGTCGAGCAACCGTTCGGGCGAGCGCGCGCCCTTGATGATGATCGAGCGCGAGAACTTCTCGAGCTGGTGGACCTCCTCGGGCTTGAGCGAACGGCCGGTATAGACGATCACCGGCGGAAACCCGTGGGCGTCGCTGCGCGACATCTCCTCGAGCAACTCGAGGCCCGACCGATCCGGCAAGGACAGATCGAGCACCATGCAATCGAACGTCTTGGCCTCGAGCTCCACGAGCGCGGCCGCGGTCGTGCCCGCGGTGATCACCTCGACGTCGTTGCCGGCGAGCAGGCGGGCCGTGCTCTCGCGCAGCAGCGCGTCGTCCTCGACGACCAGCACGCGGCGCAGCTTCTGCGTGAACTTGGCCTCGAGCTTCTTGATCGCCTCGACGAGCTTCTCGCGCTCGACCGGCTTGAGCGCGTAGCCGGCCGCGCCCATCTGCAACGCGGTCTGCGCGAAGTCGTCGACCGAGGCGACATGGACCGGAATGTGGCGCGTGCGGGCGTCGCGCTTGAGCGCGTCGAGTACGGCGAGCCCGCTGCGATCGGGCAGCCCGACGTCGAGCACGATCGCGCTCGGGGTGTAGTAGCGAGCGAGCGAGAGGCCATCCTCCGCGTTGGTCGCGACCAGCACCTGGAACTCGAGCTCGTGCGCGAGGTCGAACATCACGTGTGCGAACGCGACGTCGTCCTCGACGATCAACAACGAGCGCGCCGCCGCGGTGACCGACGCGCGATCGTCGGCGAACGGCGGGATCGTGTCCGGCCCACCGGCGGGTGTGGTCGGCTCGCCGATGCTGGCCGCGCGCGATCGCTCGGGCAGCGGCAGCGGCGGGATCGTGATCGACGAGCGCTGCGCCGCCTCGCCCGGGTACTGCTTCGGTAACCTCAGGGTGAACGTGCTGCCGCGGCCGAGGTCGCTCGTGACGACGAGGTCGCCGCCGAGCAAGCGTGCGAGATCGCGCGAGATCGAGAGCCCCAGGCCGGTGCCGCCGAACTTGCGCGTGCTCGCGCCATCGGCCTGGCGGAACGCCTCGAAGATCAGCTGTTGCTGGCTCGGTACGATGCCGATGCCGGTGTCGCGCACCGCGAACTGGACCTCGTTGGCCGCCTCCGTGATCGCCAGCGACACGCCGCCGGTCTCGGTGAACTTCAGCGCGTTCGACAGCAAGTTGCGCAGGATCTGGGTGAGCCGCGTCGGATCGGTCTCGATCGATTCGACGGTGGTCGAGACCTGGATCTGGAGGTCGAGCTGCTTCTGTCGCGCGACCGGCTGGAACACGTTGGCGAGCTCGTCACCGAGCCGGCCGAGCACGACCGGCTCGGGCCGGACATCGAGCATGCCGGCCTCGATCTTCGAGAGATCGAGGATGTCGTTGATCAGCGTCAACAGGTCGTTGCCGGCGGTGTAGATGGTCTGCGCGAACTTGATCTGCTCGGGATTGAGGTTGCGCTCGCGGTTGTCGGAGAGCAGCTTCGCGAGGATCAGCGTGCTGTTGAGTGGCGTGCGGAGCTCGTGCGACATGTTCGCGAGGAACTGCGACTTGTATTCGCTCGACCGTTGGAGCTCGGCCGAGGTCCGCGCGAGATCGTCGCGCTGGACCTCGAGCGACCGGGCCTGCTCTTCGAGCTGCTGGTTGATCTGCTCGAGCTCCGCCGCCTGGTTCTCGAGCTGGGCCTGCGAGAGTTGCAGCGTGCGGCTCTGCTGTTCGAGCTCCTCGTTCGAGACCCGGAGCTCTTCTTGCTGGGCCTGAAGCTCCTCGGCCTGGCGCTGAGTCTCCTCGAGCAGCTCCTCGAGCTTGCTCCGGTCCTTCGCGCCGCGGAGCGCGACCGCGATCGCCTCCGACACGCGATCGAGCGCGCGCAGCTCCACGGCGTCGAGCGGCCCCAGCAACGCGAGCTCGGTCACGGCGACGACCTGGCCGTCGACGACGGCGGGCGCGACGGCCAGCGCGCTCGGCCGGCCGTCGCCGAGGCCCGAGCTGAGCCGGAGGTAGCCGGCGGGAAGCTCGGCGATGTGGACCATGGTGCCGGCGCGGGCGGCCTCGCCGACGAGCCCCTCGCCGAGCGGCTTGGTCAACGGGGCATCGGGCGCGAGTGCGAGCCCGCCGATCCGGTGCAGCTGGGCGCCCTCGACGGTGTAGATCGCGCCGACTGGTGCGTGGAGGGTCGCCGATAGCGTGCGCAGCACCTTGTCGCCGAGCGAATCGAGCCGGACGTCGCCCTGGATCTCGCGGGTCAGCCCGACCTGAACCCGGCGGACCCACGCCTCGGCGGCGACCGCGCGATAGTCGCGCGAGGCGAGCACGCCGATCAGGAGGATCATCACGATCAGCAGGCCGACCCCGCCGAACACGATGTACGAGCTGTGCGTGACCGAGTCCTCCCAGTCCTGCGTGCGCTCGGCGAGCCGGCGCGTCTCGATATCTTCCATGTCGCTGATCAACGCGCGCGCGCGGTCCATCGCGTTCTTGCCGCGATCGGTACGCACGATCGCGAGTGCGCCGGCGTGATCGTTGGCGCGTTCGCGCGCGATGGTCGCGGCCATCTCGTCGAACTTGGTCTTCGCGATCGCCTCGAGCTCGAGGATCCGCTGCTCCTGAGTCGGGTTGTCCGAGGTCAGCCCACGCAGCACCGCGATCAGCCCGGGTAGCTGCTCGCGACCGCGCTCGTAGGACTCGAGGTAGCGGTCGGCTCCGGTGATGAGAAACCCGCGTTGCCCGGTCTCGCCATCGCGGAGCGCGCCGAGCACCCGTTCGGTCTCGTGCTGGACCTGCTTGGTGTGGTTCAGCGCGTCCGCGGCATCCGCGCGCGTGATCAGCGAGCGGTAGGCCAGCATCGCGATCAGCGCGGCCGCGAGCAGCGCTCCGAGCAGGGCGACCATCGCGTTCGTCGGCAGGAAGGCGGTCGATCGTTTCTCGAGCGGGGCAGCCACTTCGGGCCGCTCCCGTGCAGGGGATGTGCCCGACCGCACGCCGAAAGTCCCGACAGTTTGGCCGCTGCAGTGCGGCTCAACAGCACACCGAGCGTTCGCGCCCGCCCGCCGGAGGCCTCCAAAGGTCTAGGCATGGCACCGGCCGCAGGCAATAATCACGCGATGTTCGGTGGTCGCGTCGTGCTGGCGCTGGGTTTGCTGATTCCGGCCTTCGCCCACGCGGAGGCGCCAGAACGCTGTATCGATGTGCAGTTCACGCCGAGCGACAAGCTCCAGATCGTCGCCTGGCTGGAGACCCCGGCGGGCGACTACCTCGACACGATCTTCATCACCCAGCAGACCGGGACGTTCGGCCTGGGCAACCGGCCCGGCCGGTTCGACTTCAACAGCGGCCCGATCTGGCCGTACGGACGCCGGATCACGACGTTCCCGGTGTGGTCGCATGCGAACGGCCAGGCGTTCGCACAGGTCGTGTTCCAGAACGACACCTCCGACGATCCGGATGCGTGCTTCGCGGCGGGCAGCGGTGCCGACTACCAGCAATGCGGTGAGAACAACCTCAGCCACCCGTTCAACCAGAGCTCGAGCGAGACCCACTTCTGCCGGCCGCTGATGCCGACCGAGCTGAGCTGGGACACCGGGACCTGCGCGACGACCGCCTACTCCGACAAGGGCAAGTTCTCGGCGTCGGGGATCACGACCGGCTATCCACCGCGGACCGACATCATCCGCGGCACGGGTGATTCGCCGTCGGTCGACATGTACAAGGCGCTCAACCCGTTCGACGCGGTGTCGCAGCCGACGCCGCAAGGCGGCGCCTCTTCTCACGCGCCGTGGCCGGTGCCGGCGGATCTGAGCGCGGGGGATTACGTCCTGAAGGTCGAGGTCGCGCAGGAGTCCGACTTCAACGCCACCTACAACGCGACCACGTATCCGGCGCCCACCGGGATCTTCTGGTCGGAGTACGGCAAGCCGTACCGCGGTCAGCCGTCGATCGTCTATCGCGTGCCCTTCACGATCGGCGCGGCGACCAGCGAGGCCTCGGTCGCGACCTACTTCGGCTACGGCGATCCCGACGGGCTCGACGGCGCGATCCGCCCGCCCGACGCGACGATCACCACCGCGACGCCCGGCACCGGCGCCTCGCGGCTCGAGCTCGTCGCCGACGGCACCGACATGTACCGCGTGAAGGTGGCGGTCAGCCCGAACGTCGCGACCGAGGTCCCCGCGATCCCGTCCAACCTGGTCGCGATGGACGTCAACAGCTCGGGGCTGGCGATGTCGTTCATCGCCCCCGGCGTCGGCCAGGACCAGCTCCGCGTCGCCGGCTACGAGATCCGCGTGCGCGCGAGCACCGAGATGACCGCCGCGAACTTCGCGGACTCGATGCCGGTGACCGCGAAGGTCACGCCCGAAGATCCGGGTCACCTCCAGACCTTCGATCTCGACGGCCTGCTGCCGGACACCGACTACTGGATCGGCATTCGCGCGTTCGACGGCTGCCACAACGGCGGCGACGTCGCGATCGCGCGGGTCACCACCGCCGCGCGCTTGTCGGGCGCGGTCGACGCGTGCTTCGTCGCGACCGCGGCCTATGGCTCGGTGATGGCGAACGATGTCGAGCTGCTCCGCCACTTCCGCGACTCGCTGCTGCGCACGAACGCGCTCGGCGAGCTCGGCGTCGAGACCTATTACACGTTCGGCCCCGCGATCGCCGGGATCGTCGGCGAGTCCGACACGCTGCGGGAGACCGCACGCGCCGCGTTGCGACCGCTGGTCGAGCGCGTGCGCGGGCTGGCGTTTTGACCCGCGATCACCACGCCGGGGCGTCCTGGTTCTTCTGACGACGCCGCGCGGGTTGACGTGTGGGCTCGTGAGAGTACGATCAGGTATGGGCACGAGCGTGACTGCTGTCGATGTCCTGCTCGTCGACGATGAAGAAGATGTACGCGACCTGATCTCCGAGATCCTGTCGCGCGCAGGTTACACCGTTTGCACCGCCGCCGACGGTCGCGATGCGATCGGCGCGCTCGATCGAGTGCGGCCGAGCGTGATCATCATGGACCTCCAGATGCCGGTGATGAACGGCGCCGAGTTTCGCGAGGCGCAGCGGCGCAACCGCGAGTGGATCAAGATCCCGACCGTGGTGATGACCGGCACCACCGACGAACCGCTGCTCGACCTCGCGATCGAGGAGACGCTGCACAAGCCGGTGCGCGCCCGCACGCTGCTCGAGATCGTCGCTCGCCACGCCGTCCACTCGACGTGATCGGTCGACTGCACGACCGAGCGCGCGTGCCCTGACCAAAGGTCTGGGACGGCGGTGACGGTGACCGTGACAGCGATCGAGCCGGCATCCCGCGAGCGCGACCGCGACGCACGAGCTCATGCGCGCAACTGTTCCACGCACCCGCTGCCTACCGCGGTGTCACCACGGGACCTCGAACATGCGCGCGAAGCCGAGCGTGCCGGTGATGCGCGGCGCCCCGCCCTCGCGGCCGATCTCCACGCCGAGCTGCAGCGACCACCGGGGCGACCACGCGAACCACAGGTCCATGGTCCCACCGTAGCTCGCGCCGCGTGGCGCGAACGGCGCGTACGCCGCGACCGCGCCGAGCTCGAGCGCCGCGATGTCGTGGACGAGCGGCAAGCGCAGCGCGAGCTCCCCTCCGAGCGCGAGCGGCGCGCCGCGCAGATCGAAGCTCGCGCGCGGCCCGGCGACGAGGAACCGGCCGAGCGGCGCGAGCGCGGTCACGCTCGCGACGCCGGTCGCGACGCCGACCGCGTGCCCGCCCCCGGCGTCGAGCCGGAGCTGCGCGCGATCGATCGCGGCGAAGTGATCGTCCGCGAGCGCCGGGCCGTGCGTGCCGAGCGTGCGATCGAGCGCCTCGACCACGCCGGCGCTCGACACGCGATCATCCTTCGCGGTCGCGAGCCGGCGAAAGACGATGCGGCGATCGCCGCGCACGATCACGAGGCCGGGCAACGTGTTGCCGTCGGAGGTGACGCCGGTGAACTGGCGCGATACCGCGAGGTCGGCGTCGCCGAGCAGCGGGAATGGCAGCTGGTAGCGTTCCGCGAACGCGCGCGAGTCCTCGGCGGAGTCGCCGCTGATCGCGAGCACGGTCGCGCCGCGCGCGCGGATCGCCTCGTAGTTACGGGCCAGCTCGCCGAGCTGGTGGCGACACCAGGGTCACCAGAAGCCGCGATAGAACACGAGCACGACCGGGCCGTGCGCGAGCTCGTCGGCGAGCGCGACCCGGCGGCCGTCCTGCGCGGGTAGCGCGAACCCCGGAGCCTCGGCGGTCACCGGCGCGGACGCGGTGACGTGGAGCGCGGTGACACAGCCGGTGGTGATCGCGAGGAGCGCGCTGCGCATGGGCCACCGATAGTGTCACAGGGATCACGTAGCGTCCGGCCGTGGCGCGCGCCCCCAGCACCGAGTACCTGGTCCTCGACATCGAGACGGTGCCGGATAGCGAGCGCTGGCATCCGCCGGAGGGCGCGCCGCTCACGTTCCCGCCAGCGTGGGCCCATCGCATCGTCGTGATCGGCTGTTTGTGGCTCGACCACGGCTATCGGCTCAAGCGGTTCGGGGCGCTCGGCGAACCCACCGTCTCGGGGGCGGCGGATCCGATCGAGCGCGCGTTGCTCGGGGATTTCTCGCGGCTGGTCGGCAACAATCGCCCGCTGCTCGTCACGTACAACGGCCGCGGCTTCGATCTCCCGGTGATCGCGCTGCGCGCGCTGTGCCACGGGGTCTCGCTCGGCTGGTACTACCGCGAGAAGAACGTACGGTCGCGCTATAGCGAGGAGGGCCACCTCGATCTGTGCGACTGGCTCGCGGATCACGGCGCGACCCGATCGGGCAGCCTCGACGCGGTCGCGCGGTTGATCGGCCTGCCCGGCAAGACCGGCGTCGATGGCTCGCAGGTCGAGGGGCTGTATCGTGCCGGCGAGCTCGACGCGATCCGGCGCTATTGCCTGTCGGACGTCGCGCAGACCGCGCTGTTGTTCCTGCGGTTTCGGCTGCTCCAGGGCGCGCTCGCGCCAGATCAGTACGGCGCGGCGACGGCGGCGCTGCTCGACGCGCTCGCCGCGGATGGTAGGGTGCCCGACGTGATCGCCGGGATCGATCGAGCGCATCTCACCGGCGCATGATTGGCCGGACGCCACTGCCGCAGGCGTGGTTCGCCCGACCGTCGCCGATCGTGGCGCGCGACCTGGTCGGCTGCGCGCTCGTCCACGGCGAGCTCGCCGGGATGATCGTCGAGACCGAGGCGTATCTCGGTCCCGAGGACAAGGCGAGCCACGCGCGGTTCGGGCCCACGCCGCGGACGTCGGTGATGTTCGGCCCCGCCGGCACGAGCTATGTCTATCTTTGTTACGGCGTCCACGAGATGTTCAACATCGTCACGAACGCCGACGGCGAAGCCGGCGCGGTGTTGATCCGTGCGATCGCGCCGCTCGCCGGGCTCGGCGACGATCCGCTCGTCGGGCGCGGCCCCGGCAAGCTGACGCGCGCGCTCGGACTCGATCGCCGCCACGATCGCCTCGATCTCACGGGGTCGCAGGCCCTCTTTATCGCGGCCCACGCGCACCCGCCGCGGCTCGGCGTCGGCCCGCGGATCGGCGTCGCGTACGCGGGCGCCTGGGCGAACCGCAAGCTGCGGTTCTACTGGCGCGGCCACGCCGCCGTCACGCGCCCGAACGCATGAGCGTATCGACCTTGCGCAGGCGCTGCCTGTAAAGCTCGTCGGACAGCTTCTTGCGATCGCGGCCCTGCGCGGTCCGGAAGTGATGGTGCGCGCCGTCGGCGACCGTCGGCAGCTTCGCGACGCGGTCGATCTCGAGCTCCTTCAACCACTGGGCGAGCTCGGTCGCGAGCGCGCGTTCCTCACCGATCCACACCACGGTCTTGTGCTGGGTCAGGCGCAGCGTCGCCTTGTGCGCGCGCACGTACACGGCGAGCTCGAGGTGACCGTTGCCGAACAGCTCCGCGTCGTGATCGTCGAGAAACCGCACGATCTTGCGCGCGTTGATGCGCGAGGTCAGCCACACGTCGGTGGTCGCCGCCGCGTCGAAGTGATCGAGCAAGCGGACCTCGAGGTTGTCTGCCGACGGCACGCGCTCGACCAAGCCGAGGTAGAGATCGACGAGCCGCTCGGCCGTGACCTGTGCCTCGATCACGAACAGCCGTGGGTCCGGACGCTCGATCCAGCCCTCGATCATGCCGGTCACGCCGCGACTGACGGCGGGCAACACGCCGGGAGGAAACCGAAACCGGTCGAGCTCCGCCGGTGCATCTCCAAGCCGCACGACGTGGCCCTTGCCGACCGACTCGCCCAGCGGGATCTCGTCGGCCGTCGCCGGATCGACCGCGATCGCCCAGCTACCGGCGAGCTGCTTGGTCGCCTCGGCGATCGCCTGACCGACGTGCTCTCCGCTCGCGAGCACCAGCTGTGGCGTCCCCGCGCTCGTGGCGAGCGCGACGCGATACGAGCTCCGGGGCTTCACCGATCGGTTCTACCTCAGAAATCCGTGCCGACCGCGACGCCCATCGTCAAATGCGTGAGCTGCGCATCGACCGCGGTCGGCGGCGGGCCGTGCAGCCGGAAGAAGTCGTAGCCGTCGTCGAGGTACAAACCCGCGGTCATCATCGGCCCCGTGTGGACGAGGAAGAACAGCGGCCAGAACAACAGGCCCGCGACCGAACCGCGGCCCTCGAGCTGGATGCCCGCCCCCATGCCGAGGCTGCGCCCCGAGAACTCGGAGAGGTTGCCATCGGCCCAGCCGTAGCCGGCCGTGCCGCGCACGTAGAGCTCGAGGTGGCGCGACAGCGGCTGCAGATACTTCACCGTGAGCTCGAGATCGCCGAGCGTCGATGCGATGCCGCCCGCGCGCGGGTACGCGCCGTACGGATCGACCGGCGCGTTGACCGCGACCGCACCCTCGTACGCCCACGCGCCGCGGCGCGCGCCGAGCGCGATGCGAAGCCGAAACAGATTTGCCGGTGTGTACGCGGCGTAGTCGTCCTTGACGTGGGTCGTCCCGAGGCCCTCCGAATAGTAGAAGCCGTCGGCCGACGCGACCGACGCCGCGAGCACCACCCCGAGGATCACGAAGCTCCGCACCATGGCTCGCATGGTTCGACGATAAGCAGCGAGCGTGCCACCGCGCCACCAACACCCTTCAACCGGTTGCGACCCCGACGACGCACGTGGTTCACCGATCGCGACAGCGATGTCGCGCTACGCGCCGGTCTGGTTCGGGATCTGGAGCACGACGATCGTGACCTTGCCATCGATCAGCCCACCGACGGCCTGCGCCTGCTGGCCCGACATCATCGCGCCGAAGGTCGCGCCGAACGTCGCATCCGTCGACAGGAAGATGCCGTTGGGTGCCGTCACCAGACCTCCGATACCGTGACGGTCGGCCGACAGATACTGGACGGTGCCGGCGGTGGTCGTGACCGGCAACCCGCCGGCGGGGTTGCCGTGGTCGTCGAGCACGACGCCGACCACGAGCCCGTCGTCGGGGAACCCCGGCAGGCCGAGCGCGGCGATGATGTCGTCGAGCGTGGTCTTCGCGAGCCGGGTGCCGATCAGATCGTTGTCCGGCGACTCGGTGCAGCGCACGCTCTTGGTGCTCTGCGCGACGTCCTCGTCGACCTCGATGCACGGGGTCGCGAGCGGCATGTCGAGCATCCCGGTCCAGCTCGGCGTCGACGTGGTCGAGTCGTAGGCCAGGGGGGTCGTCGTATCGAGCAGGTTGTGGATCACGGTGCCCATCAGGACCGGCCGCGGCTGACCGACCGCGACGGTCAAGCGCGACGCGAGCGAAGGCGGCACCGAGACCAGCGTGTCGAAGTCCGTGATCGACGCCGTCACGGTGGTGGTCGCACCCGTGCACACCGGATCGTTGAGCAGCGTGAGATCCGCGCAGCCGAGCTCGACGACGGTCTCCGGATCGCCCGGGTGGTAGAACGCGACCCCGCCCACCGCCGGGCTCGGCTCGCACGGCTGGTCGGGCAGGCACGGGACGAGCGAGGGGGTCGGAAACCCGTCGGCGCCGAGGTCGACCATCGAGGGACAGATCGACACGTTGTTGTGATCGACCTGCAGCCGGTTCTTCGGATAGACGAGGATCTCGACCTCGAGCGTCTGCGCATCGACCGGCATCGCGGGCTGCGGCAGGTTGACCTGCGCGATCTCGCACAACGTCGGAGTCGGCGCCATCGTCAGCTCCTGGCACACCGAGATGAACGGCGAGGTCGGCGTGTTCGGGTTGAACACGCGAATGCTCGCGACCGCGGCGCACGACATCGGCACGTCCTGACACTGCGTGACCTGCTGGCCGCTCGCGTTCTTGCACGCGGCGGCGAGCCCGTCGGTGACGCGGAACCTCAGCGTGAACGTCGGGTCGTTACAGGCCGCGAGCGCGAGCGCGAGCGCGATGACGATGGCGCGGATCACCGGGCGCTACTCGGGGTGCTGTCGTCTTTGAAGTCGCCGGAAAAGTTGACGTGCTGGGTCCGTGTCGCCAGCAGGATGCCTCCGACGATCGCCGCGGCGACGGTCGCCGCCGCCGACGCCTGGATCCAGCGCTCCTGATACCAGGGCTTCTCGATGGCGATCGGCGGCCGCGTGAACGGCGGCGGAGCGACGAAGGGAGGCGTTGGACGGTGCAGCGGGCCGAGCCCCTCGAGGATGTCACCGGGCTGCTGATCGGTATACGCCTTGGGCGCCGAGAACCCGGGCGCGCGGTCGCGCCAGGTCTCCCACTGCAGCGTTCCGTCCGGGCGCTTCGAGATCATCACGGCATCGCCGACGCCGAGCAGCGCCGCGAGCTGCTTCATCGCACCCGCGCGGGCCGCGTCGTCGTGCTGGGCCTGGGCCCGCGATAGCGCGAGGCGCGCGCGAGAGACCTCGCGATCCGGGGTCGCGGCGGCGGGCGCGAGCACCACCGTCGTGGGGCCCGTGACCTTCTGCGGCGCACCATCGGTGACGAGCGTGAGCCCGACGATCGTGATGACATGATCTCCGACCTCGATGCCGCCGAACGAGCCGACCGGGCCGCGATCCACGAAGTCGATCCACACCCGGCCCTCGCCATGGCTCGGCGCAGCGACCGCGACGTCGATGGTGACGAGCTGCGGCCGGGACTCGATCGCGCGCTTGAACGCCGCGATCGTGTTCGGCGGGTAACGCGCATCGGCGAGCTGGCGCGCCGGATCGAGCCGATGGGTCAGCGCGAGCGCGAGGTTGGCCTCCTGCGCCCGGCCCTGGTCGAGCGCGGCGAGCCCGGCGAGGAACGACAGGTCCGCGTACAGCGCCTGGACCTCGGTCGAGGGTGTGACCTTCGCGAGGTCGTCCTGACCGCGCTTCGCGGCGGCCGCCGCGCCCGCCGAATCGGCCTCGTCGAGCTCGGTCTGCGCCGTCGTGCGCGCCGCCTTCGCGTTGGCGATCCCCTCGGCGTCCTCGTCGAACAACCGGCCCGTGAGGTAGTTATCGAAGCCGCGCTTGTTCGGGACCATCATCGTGTCGCTGGCGTTGATGGTCTGGTAGAGCGCGCCCGAGAGCGCGCGGACCTGGTCGTCCTCGGAAAGATCGATCACCGCGACCTGGCGGCGCTCGGGAGTCGGCGCCGCGCCGTCGCTGGAGGCGCCGGTGGTGGCCGCCACCGGACCCGCCGGTGCGGGCACGGCCTCCGGCGCCGGGATGTCCGCGCGCACGGGTCGGGCCAGCTGGACGGTCACGAGGACCGCACAGATCGCCACCCGAGCCGGCAACCCGGTCGTCATTCCCTTACTATAGGCCACCTTTTGGGGGAGGGCTCCAGGCCCTTCCGGTCTCGGTGTAGGGCGCCTCACGGCCCGCGGACATGGACGAACCTCTCCAGAAATCGCTCGAACGCTACGACGTCCTCGACCGCATCGCGGTGGGCGGCATGGCCGAGGTATTTCTGGCCAAGGCCTACGGGGCGCACGGCTTCGAGAAGACCCTGGCGATCAAGCGGATCTTGCCCGAGCTCGCACGCGATCCCGAGTTCGCGGCGCGGTTCATCGCCGAGGCCAAGGTCGCGGTCAAGCTGTCGCACGCGAACGTCGTCCAGGTGTTCGACTTCGGCCGGATCGGCGACGCGCTGTTCATCGCGATGGAGTACGTCGACGGCCTCGACCTCGCGTTGCTCCTGCGCAAGTTCAAGGACGAGAAGCGCCTGCTCCCCCTGCCCGCCGCGTTCCACATCGCGATCGAGATCATCCGCGCGCTCGACTTCGCGCACGGCCACGGCGTCGTCCACCGCGACGTCTCGCCCTCGAACATCCTGATCTCGCGCGCGGGCGAGGTGAAGATCGGCGACTTCGGCATCGCGGTCGCCGCCGCACCGCACAAGGCCGGCGGCCCCGGCCTGCGCAAGGTGATGGGCAAGTGGCGCTACATGTCGCCCGAGCAGGCGCGCGGCGACACGCTCGATACCCGCAGCGACCTGTTCTCGGCCGGCTCGGTGCTGTTCGAGCTGTTCACCGGCGAGAAGCTGTTCCCCGGCGACGAGGCGGAGGACATCGTCAAGAACATCGAGACCATGCCGCTGCCGCGCGCGTCGTCGGTGCGGCCGGCGCTGCCGTCGAGGCTCGACGAGATCCTCGCCGGACCGCTGGCGCGCAAGCCGATCGATCGGCCGATGCGTCCTGCGACCGTGCTGCGCTCGCTGATCGAGCTGTCGTACGAATCGAGCATCATGGCCACCGCGCTCGATGTCGCCGAGGCGGTCGCGTCGGTGCTGCCCGCGAAGCGGATCAGCGGCCCGGGCCAGCAACTCGACGACGTGATCCGGAAGCAGCTCGGCCAGGCCCAGGCCGAGAAGTCAGTGGCGCGGCGCACGGCGGTCACCGACGGCAAGCCGCCGTCGACGTCGACGCTCGAGCGTGGCGAGCGAAGCGAGCACTCGACGGGGCTGTTCCGCAAGATCGGCGCGGACGGACTGTCGACACTCGAGGAGATGGACGTCGATCCGACCGGCGTCGCGCCGCCGCGCCACACCGAGCCGATGGTCAAGTCGCCGGACTCCGGGCTGCACCGCCTGCTCGAGAAGGTCGACGGCGATCGCCGCACCGAGCCCGGCGCACCGCCGACCGGCGTGGCTCCGAAGCTCGATCTGCTCGAGCCGCCCGCGGCCGGCGCGCTGCCGGTGCTCCGCGGAACGACCACCACCGGCGCCAAGAGCCTCACGACGTTCACCGGCGCGTCGCGGCGCGGGTGGTGGATCGCCGCGGCGGTCGCCGCGCTCGCCGGCGGCGGGGCGTTCGCGGTGTGGAAGCTCGAGGGCGCCTCGACCGAGGTCGTCGCACCGGCCGTGCACGACGCCGGCGTGGTCGAACAGTTCGGCGTCATGGAGATCGATCCCAGGCCCGACGGCGCGAAGGGGACGATCACCGGCGTCGACGGCATCGCGCACGAGTTCGGTCCGACGCCCGTGCGCCAGAAGGTGTCCGCGAACACCAAGCTCCACGTCCACATCGAGCTGCCCGGCTATCAGACGATCGACGACGATCGGACGGTCCCGGCGGGCGAGACGATGGTGATCGCGCCCCACCTCGTCAAGGCGCGCGCGGGCCTACACGTCACGACCTCGCCGCCCGGCGCGCAGGTCGCGCTCGATCACCGCGTGCTCGGCGACACCCCGCTCGTCCGCGACGACCTCGACGAGGTCGCGAACGCCGACCTCGTGATCACGAAGGGCGGGTTCGATCCGATCCGCGAGAAGATCGACCTCGTCGTCGGTCATCCACTCGAGGTGACCGAGACCCTCAAGCCCGCGCAGCGCTACGGCCTGGTCACGCTCAGCATCCGGCGGGGCTGGGGCGACGTGATGTTCAAGGGCACCAAGCTCGGCTCGGGCAACCCGATCCGCAACCTGCGGCTACCGATCGGCAAGCAGGTCTTGCACATCAAGAATCCGCCGTCGGGCAAGCAGTGGGACGTGACCTGTGACGTCGTCGAGGGCCAGACCAAGCTGTGCCAGACCTCGATGCCGTGACGCTCACTTCTTCTTCTTGCGCACGACCTCGAGCGTGACATCGCCCGTCGGTCGACACCGGCACGCGAGCCGGACCTTCGTCAGGTGGTAGAGGTTGCCGAGGTGCTTGAGCTCCTCCTCGGTGTACGGATTGAGGTGCTCCGCGCCGGCCTTGATCCGCACGCGGCACAGCCCGCACGTGCCCTTGCCGACGCACGACGTATCGATGCCGGCCTGGACCTTCGCGCCGGCCTCGAACAGCGAGGCGCCGGGCACGATCTCGACGACGAGCGGCGCGCCGTCGTCGCGGAGGATCGTGATCACGGGCATGGCGCGCCAGGCTAGCAGACCGCTACAGTGGTTGCCCGAGGAGCCCCGATGAAGATCGCGATGCTGTTGTTCGACAAGGTCACGCAGCTCGACTTCACCGGGCCGCAAGAGGTGCTCGGCCGGTTGCCCGGCGCCGAGGTCGTGATCGTCGCGAAGACCCGCGATCCGGTGGTCTCGGAGACCCGGCTCGCGATGTTGCCGACCGCGACGTTCGCGGACGTCCCGGAGGCCGATCTCCTGTTCGTCCCGGGCGGGTTCGGCCAGATCGCGGCGACCGCCGACGCCGACACCCGAGCGTGGGTCACGCGGGTCGGCGCGTCGGCGAAGTGGGTGACCTCGGCGTGCACCGGCTCGCTGTTGCTCGGCGCCTGCGGGCTGTTGCGGGGGTACCGGGCCGCGACCCACTGGGCGTACATGGATCTGTTGCCGCTCGTCGGCGCGCTCCCGACCGACCAGCGGGTCGTCGTCGACCGCAACCGGATCACCAGCGGCGGGGTCACCGCCGGCATCGACATGGCGCTGCAGATCATCGTCCAGACCGCGGGGCGCGCCGTCGCCGAGGCGATCGCGCTCAACCTCGAATACGACCCGCAGCCCGCGCACCCCGGCCACCCGAACCGCGCCGACGCGGGCCTGGTCGCCGGCATCCGCGAGCGGCTCGAGCAGCGCTACGCGGAGCGCCGCAACCAGCTGCTCGCGCTGACCTGACCGGCGCTATTCGCGCCCGGGGTTCGCGAGCCCGAGCCGGTGCAGCATCTTGTGGATCGACATCCGGTCGATGCCGGCGGCGCGCGCGGCGGCGGAGATGTTGCCGTCGTGTTGCGCGAGTAGCCGCGAGATGTAGCGGCGCTCGAACTCGCTGATCACGTTCTGCTTGGCGATCTTGAACGCGATCGTGACATCGACGGGGACCGTCATCTGCGCGTCGGTCGAGGTCGCGGTCTGCGACGGCGTGACGGTCACCGAAGGCTCGCTGCGCGGGACCGGGGCCGGCGCGCGACGCAGCGCGTCCTCGTTCTCGGGCGTTTCGGCGAGCAGCACCGCGCGCTCGATCACGTTGCGGAGCTCGCGCACGTTGCCCGGCCAGTCGTGCTTCATCATCAGATCGATGGTCTCTTGCGCGATCTGCGCGGCCTCGCCGCCCGGCGTGGTCGCGAGGATGTGCTCGATCAACAGCGGCAGGTCGTCCTTGCGGTCGCGCAGCGGCGGCACGTGGACGCGCGCGACGGCGAGCCGATAGTAGAGATCTTCGCGGAACCGGCCGCGGTTGACCTCGACCCCGAGGTCGCGGTTGGTCGCGGCGACGATCCGCACGTCGACCTCGATCGTCTTGGTCCCGCCGACCCGGCGGACCTCCTTGCGCTCGAGCACCCGCAGCAGCTTCGGCTGCATGTTGAGCGGCAGCTCGCCGATCTCGTCGAGGAACACCGTGCCGCCGTGGGCGCGCTCGAACGCGCCCGCGTACGAGCCGGTCGCGCCGGTGAACGCACCGCGCTCGTGGCCGAACAGCTCGCTCTCGATCAGGTTCGGCGGGATCGAGCCGCAATCGAGGACCACGAAGGGGCCCTTCTCGCGCGGCGAGTTATCGTGCAGGGCCTCGGCGACGAGCTCCTTGCCCGCGCCGGTCTCGCCGGTGACGAGCACGGTGGCGTCGCTGCGTGCGAGCTTCTCGAGCCGCGCGAACAACTCGCGCATCTTGACCGAGCGCCCGATCATCGAGCCGTAACGATCGGTATCTGCGAGCTCGATCTCGACCGATTCACCGAGCGGATCGAACTTCAGGCGCGTGCCGCCGAGCGCGATCTGCGACCCGGCCACGATGTAGACGTCGTTGATCCGCAGCGACGACACGTACGTGCCGTTGGTGGAATCGAGGTCGCGCAGCCGGTAGCCGCGATCGTCGAGCCGGATCTCGCAGTGCAGGCCCGACACCTTCGAATCGCTGAGCTGGACGTCGTTACCGCGGCGAGCGCCGATCCGGATGACCGGCGCTTCGACGTCGCGGACCAGGCCGGCGTCTGGCCCCGAGATGACTTCGACCCGGCAGCGACGCAGCCGGGCGCTCGTCGCGCGTCCACCGATATAGGTGACCCAGGTCCCGGAGCGCAGGTCATCGACCGCCATCTCCGCGGCACGTTACCACAACCCCTCGAAATTGCAGATATGCGGCTCAGTGTGCCGCGCTACCCGATCCCTGGGCCGGCGGGCTGTTCCCACGGAGCTGGTCGGCCGGTGGGATGCCGAGGCCCTCGTGGGGGTCGTGGCGAACCTTGTCCGGATCGTTCTTCTGGAGCGGCTGGACCGCCGCCTTGAGCAGCTCGTCGTTGCGCTTGTGCTCGTTGTCGCGTTGCTGCGGCGTCAGCAGCGCGTCGCACGCGTCGAGTTGCTCGCGGCCATCCGCCTTCGCGACGCACTCGATCACCTTGGGCGCCCACTGGTCGTGCTCGCACGACGCGGTGATCGCCGCCTTCATCTTCGGCACGATCCGCGCGATGTTCGCCGCGATCGGCGGCGCCATCGTGCCGCGCGCCCCGGCGACCATCCGATCGATCGCGCCCGACACCGCCGGCTCGCACTGCGACTTGTGACGCTGGCAGCCGGCCCCGACGACGCAGACGACGAACAGCACGACGACGAATCGCATGCCCGCGAGGATCGCACGTTTGCCGCGAGAACGCTCGCCGCCGAGCTGGCCCTGGTCCACCACCACCCGGCTGCCAGTTTGGCAGGCAGCGTGCCCGCGGACCACGCAAGTCACGAGATCGCGGCCCGCTGGCACGGCGTGGTGCTTGCTACGCTCGGGACCATGTCCGTTGTGTCCCTGCTCCGCGTGATGACGCTCCGCGATGCCGAGGCGATCACGCTCGAGGCCGGGCGCGTGCCGAGCCTGCGCCGGCGCGGTCAGATCGAAGCGCTCGCGATCCCGGCGCTCGACGCGAGCATGCTCGACGAGTTCGCCCAGCCGCTGGTCGCCGGCCGCTCGCTCGACGAAGGACCGCTGATGGTCGCGTTCAAGGACGACGACGGCGCGAGCTATCCGGTGACGATCGAGCGCGGCGCGCACGGCCTGCGGATCGTCGCGCGCCGGGCTGCCGTCGCGAAGGCGGCGCTCGCGCCCGCCCCGTCCGCGGTTCCGAAGCCGCCGGCGCCCGCGCGCGTGCCGCCTCGCGCCGCGAGCGCGCACGCGGCCGCGTGCGCACCGGCGGTCGCGCCGAGGGCCGATGCCGATGCCGATGCCGATGCCGATGCCGATGCCGGTGCCGATGCCGGTGCTGGTTCCGGTTCCGATCCCGGTTCGGGTACCGGTTCTGATCCCGATGCCGATGCCGCAGCGGCCCGGGACCGCCTCGCGCGCCTGCTCGCCCAGCCCGTCGCGCTCGCCCATGCGCGGCGTGCCTCCGACGTGTTCGTGTCGACCGGCCAGCGCGCGCGGATCAAGGTCGACGGCCGGCTCGAGCTGCTCGACGAGCTCGCGATCGACGACACCGAGCTCGCGGCCTGCGTGCGCGACCTCGGCGCACATCACGATCTCTCGCTCGAGCTCGCCACCCACGATGGCACCGCGCGGATCCGCGTCAACGCGTTCGCCCACATGAATGGCTACGCGATCGCCGCACGGTTGATCCACGATCGGATCCCGAGCCTGACCGAGCTCGCGCTCCCCCCCGAGCTCGCGGCGATCGTCGAGCTCCGCGACGGCCTGGTCCTGGTCTGCGGTCCGACCGGCTCGGGCAAGTCGACGACGCTCGCGGCGCTGATCGACCTCCTCGATCAGCGCCGCGCCGCACACGTGATCACCCTCGAAGATCCGATCGAGTATCGGTTCACCGCGCGCCGCTGCCTGATCCACCAGCGCGAGCTCGGCACCCACATCCCGACGTTCGCCCACGGCCTGCGCGCGGCGCTGCGCGAGGCGCCCGACGTGATCCTGCTCGGCGAGCTCCGCGATCGCGACACGCTCGCCGCCGCGTTGACCGCCGCGGAGACCGGTCACCTCGTGCTCGCGACGTTGCACGCGCCGAGCGCGATCGGGGCGATCGATCGCGTGATCGACGCGTTTCCCGAGGGCCAGCAGCGCCAGATCCGCACCCAGCTCGCGGGCTCGTTGCGCGTGGTCGTCACCCAGTTCCTGTTGCCCCGGCGCGACGGCGGTCGCGCACCCGCGCTCGAAGTGGTGCCCGTCACAGCCGCCGTGGCGAACATCATTCGCAAGGGCGATCTCCACATGCTGCCGAGCGCGATCCAGGCCGGCCGTGATGCCGGCATGGTGCCGCTCGAGCGCTCGCTCGCGAAGCTGCTCGAATCGGGCACCGTCGCCCCACAGGCCGTGAAGCGGATCGCCGCCGATCACGACCTGCTTTCGGCGCTGTCTTCCAAGCTGCGCTAGCTATACTGCGCCCGATGCGCCCGATCCGCGTACTGCGCAGCCTCGCGCTGGCCCTCATGTTCGCCGGTACCGCGCACGCCGATGGGAAGCGCTGCATCGACGTCCAGTTCACGCCGAGCGACCACCTCCAGATCGTCGCGTGGGTCGCCGACGCGAGCGGCGCGTACATCGACACGATCTTCATCACGCAACAGACCGGCACGTTCGGGCTCGGCAATCGCCCCGGTCGGTTCGACTTCAACACCGGCCCGGCTTGGCCGTACGGCCGGCGCATCACGACGTTCCCGGTCTGGGCGCACGCGAACGGCCAGGCGTTCCCCCAGCTGATCTTCCAGAACGACCTCGATCAAGATCCGAACGCGTGCTTCCAGATGGGCGGCGGGACCGACTACCCGCACTGCGGCGAGAACGACCTCAGCCATCCGATCGTCAACAGCTCCTCGGAACCCCACTACTGCCGGCCGATGATGCCGACCGAGCCGGCCTGGGATACCGGGACGTGTGCGACCCGCAGCGTCGGTACCGACAAGGGCGTGTTCTCGAACGTGCCGGCGAAGACCGGCTATCCGCCGCGCAGCGATGTCACGCCGGCGGCCGCAGACTCGGCCTCGGTCGCGATGTTCAAGGCGATGAACCCGTTCGATGCCGTGTCGCAACCGACGCCACTGGCCGGCGAGAGCTCGCACGCACCGTGGCCGGTGCCCACGACGCTCCCCGCCGGCGACTACGTGTTGTTCGTCGAGACCTCGAAGGAGTCCGACTTCAACAACACGTACAACGCGACGTCGTACCCGTCGCCGCCCGGCATCTTCTGGTCGGAGTACGGCGTGCCGTATCGCGGGCAACCCTCGGTGATCTACCGTGTCCCGTTCACGATCGCCTCGGCGGTGTCGACCGCCGAGGTGCTCGACTACGCCGGCTACGGCGACCCGACCGGCGGCGATGGCATGGTGCGCCCACCCGACTCGACGATCACGACCGATACGCCGGGCTCGGGCGCCGCGCGCCTGCAGCTCGTTGCCGACGGCGGCGACATGTATCGCGTCAAGGTCACGTACAACCCCGACGTCGGCACGAGCGCGCCGACCGTGCCGACCGCGCTGACCGCGCTGACCGTGCAGGCCAGCACCGTCGATCTGTCGTTCGTGGCGCCCGGCGTCGGCGATCCGGTCGAGCGCGTCAGCGGCTACGAGCTCCGCGTACGCGCGAGCACCGAGATGACCGAGGCGAACTTCGCCGACTCGATGCCGGTCACCGTGAAGGTGCTCGCCGAGGATCCGGGCCACACCCAGACGTTCGAGCTCGATAACCTGTTGCCCGAGACCGACTACTGGATCGGCGTGCGGGCCTACGATGGCTGCCACAACGCCGGCCCGGTCGCGATCACGCATGTCGTGACGACCGCGCGCGTGTCGGGCTCGGTCGACGCATGCTTCGTCGCGACCGCGGCGTATGGCTCGCTGATGGCGAACGACGTCGAGATGCTGCGCCGGTTCCGCGACATGGCGCTCGAGACCAACACCCTCGGCGAGCTCGGCGTCGAGGCCTACTACACGTTCGGTCCCGCGCTCGCGGGCATGATCGGCGAGTCCGACCTGTTGCGCTCCAGCGCGCGCGGCGTGCTCGCGCCGATCGTCACGCGAATCTCGCGATTCGCGTTCTAGGCGCTGAACGGCCGCCGGATTCGGCCGATAGCCCGAACATGAGGGTCGCGCTGCTGGTATTCGCCGCCTGTTCGGCGCCGGCCGCGGCCGTTGAACGCGACGCCGCGCTCGTGTGGCCGCGCTATACGATCGCGCCCGGAGATCACGACTCGCAGCTCTCCGATCGCGAGCCGAAGGATCCGACCGATGGCGTCACGAGCGCGGTCGGTCGCGACTACGAGCTCGTGCTCGATCCGAGCGCTGTGTACGTGCTGACGATGCCGGTCGAGCCGCAGGATCAGCTCGATTGGAACAAGCTGCCCGGGCTCTCGGACTGCAACGAGACCGACCTCTCGCGCGAGGGCGCGATGTTCGGCTGGCGGTGGAACATCGATCAAGCGGTCGTGGAGATCACGGCGTACGCCAACAACGCGAGTGTTCACCTCGAGACCGACCCGCTGGTGACGCTGTCGGTCGACGATCTGGCCGTGACCCAACCGCTTCACTACCGGATCGCGCGCGAGCAAACCGACTACGCGTTCTCGATCACCGGCGAGATCAACGGTCGCGCGATCGCTGCGAGCGGGACGCTGCCGCGGCGGTGCGTGGAGGTCGAGACCGACCCGCTGGCGTGGGCGTCGGGGTTCTACTTCGGCGGAACCTCGACGGCACCACAAACCATCACCGCGAGAATTCACGAATACGCGTTCTGAGCCATCGTCGGGGCTACTTGAACGTCGTGCGGTCGAGGCCATGGCGTTCGACCAGCGCCCACAGGTTCTTGCGATCCATGCCGGCCGCGCGCGCCGCCTGCGCGAGGTTGCCGCGATGCACGCGCAGTAGCTCGGTGAGGTAGCCGCGCTCGAACGCGTCGATCGCCTCCTGTTTGACCTCGCGGAACGGGCGTGCGACGTCGACCCGGAGGCCCGGGGAGGTCGGCGCGCGCGGCAACGCGACGTCGACCGCTTCGATCAACGGGCCGGCCGCGATGACCATCGCCTGGTGGATCTTGTTCTCGAGCTCGCGCACGTTGCCCGGGAAGGCATAGGCGGAGAGCCGCTGGAGCGCGCCCGGCGTCACACCGTCGATCACCTTGCCGAGCCTGCCGCGATACTTCTGTACGAAGTGATGGACGAGCAGACCGATATCCTCGGGGCGCTCGCGCAACGGCGGTAGGTGCATCGGGAACACGTTGATCCGGTAGTAGAGATCCTGGCGAAAGCCGCCGCACGCGACGAGCTGGTCGAGATCGCGGTTCGTCGCGGTGATGATGCGGACGTCGACGCGGCGATCTTGATCGTCGCCGATCCGGCGGAACTCCTGCGACTGCATGACCCGGAGCAGCTTGGCCTGGAGCGGCAGCGGCAGCTCGCCGATCTCGTCGAGGAACAACGTGCCCGAATGAGCGGCGACGAGGAGGCCCTCGCGATCACGCGAGGCGTCGGTGAACGCGCCGCGGACGTGACCGAACAGCTCGTCCTCGAGCAGCTGCTCGGGGATCGCGGCGCAGTTGACGACCACGAACGGCGCGTCGTGGCGCGGCGACGAGTTATGGATCGTGCGCGCGACGAGCTCCTTGCCAGTGCCGCTCTCGCCGAAGATCGCGACGGTGACGTCGGTGGCCGCGACCATCGCGATCCGATCGTAGAGCTCCTTGATCCATGTACCGGAGCCGATCAGCACGTCACTCTTACGCGGCCGGCGCTTGTCGGCACCGGGCGCCGGCGCCGCGCGTGCGACGCGGAACACCAGCTCGCTCGCGACGAGCGGGCGGTTGACGACATCGGCGGCCCCGCAACGCATCGCGAGCCCGATCGGATCGCCGCCGCCGGCGAGCAGGATCACCCGCGCGCCGCCGGCGGCGAGGCTCTGCACGAGCTGCGCGGTCGGCGCAGGATCCGCGTCGAGCAGCACGACGTCGTAGCCGCTGCCCGCGCTCGCCGCCGCGCGCAACTGGGCCACCGCGCGCTCGCGCGTCGCCCAGGTCACCTCCGCACGATCGGCGAGCAACTCGGCGACGCTGTCGCGCGTCGCCGCGAGCTTGTCGACGACGAGCACCCGCGCGGCCATCTCCCCTAGTCTACCCGCCCGAGCCTCGGGGCAGCGGACGCACTACCAGTCCTTGTCGGGATCCACGGGCTTGCCAGCGCTACGGCGGCGCGCTTCGTCGCGCTGCATCCGCCGCGAGAAGTTCTCGAGGTCGTCGAGCTTGCCGTCGTTCGGCCCCTTGGGCCCCTGGCCTTGGCGACCGTGCTGGTTGCGGCCGTGCTGATTCGAGTTGCCGCGCGGGCCGTTCGAGCCGGCGCCCGAGCCCTGCGGGCCGCTGTTCGAGCCCTGAGCGCCGCCCCCTTGGTTCTGCCCGTTGTTCGAACCGGCGGACCCGCTGTTGGACCCGTTCGAGCCGTTCTGCGCCTGCGGGGTGTTGTTCTGGCCGTGAGGCCCGGCCGAGCCGTTCGAGCCGCGGTTCGAGCCTTGCTGACCGTTCGAGCCCTGCTGACCGTTCGAGCCCTGCTGGCCGTTCGAGCCCTGCTGGCCGTTCGAGCCCTGCTGACCGTTCGAGCCTTGCTGACCGTTCGAGCCTTGCTGGCCCTGCTGGCCCTGCTGGCCCTGCTGGCCCTGCTGGCCCTGCTGGCCCTGCTGGCCTTGCTGGCCCTGCTGACCCTGCTGACCCTGCTGGCCGCGCTGGCCGCGCTGTGGCGGCCCCTGCCCTTGGCCCTGCTGCTGTTGCTTCTTGCGATGCTTGAGCGCGAGCTCGAGGTTGATGCCCGCATCGGCGTTGTCGGGTTGATCGTGGAGCGCTTGCTTGTACGCCTCGATCGCGTCGTCCCAGCGCTGCTGTTTCATGAACGCGTTACCGCGGTTGTAATGCGCCTCGCCGCGCACGCGTGGATCCTTGGATTGCCCGGCGGCCTTGAGATCCTCGATGCCCTTCTGCAACCACTTGTCGTGGTCCTGCGGATCCTTCGAGCTCTCGGCCTTCTTGATCTCCGCGGTGCCACGGTCGAAGGCGAGCGCGTCCGGGTCGACCGTGCCGTCCTTCGCGGCGCGATCGTACGCGGCGATCGCCGCATCGAAGTCGCCCCGCGCGAACGCGGCGTTGCCGGCCTCGACGTTCGCGTTCGGCGCGTGCCACGGATCCCACGCCGCGCACACGAGCACCATGGCGGCGAGCATCAGCCGCCTCACGCGTGGACCTCCGGATACTTGCGGCGGCGGCGCGTCGCGATCGCGGTCTCGATCACCAGCAACATCAAGCCGGCGAACAAGAACGGCTGGAAGATATCGTGCTTCTCGTAGACCTGCTTGGTCGACAAGCCACGCGTGACCGCCTTGAGCGCGTCGAGGATCGGCTGCGGATCGACCTCGCCATGCTCCGAGGCGACGAAGAACCGGCCTTCGTCGCCGGCGGCTTGGACGAGCTGGCGCATGCCGGCGTCATCGCGCTTGGACACGACGCTCTGGCCATCGCTCGTCCGCTTCGGCGTCGTGGTCGCGTTGCCATCCTCGTCGATCTCGTGGACGACGCCCCCGGCCGGCGAGCCGACGCCGACCATGAACAACGCGATGCCGAGCTCGCGTGACGTCGCGACCTCGCGCACGGCCTCGGCGTCCGGATCGCCGCCGTCGGTGAACACGATCACCGCCTTGCCGCGCTGCTCTTTCTCGACCACGGCGTCGTCGTGATCGTCTTTGCCGAGCTTGTCGGCGTGATCGGGCTTGTCGCCCGGCAGCGGATCACCGCCGTGCCCGCGGTGGCCGATCCGCGAGCACCCGAGGTCGTCGTAGAGATCGGGCCGCAGCATGCAGCGCGAGACGCGGAACACCTCGGCGAGGTTCGAGCCGAACGGCACGTCCATCGGCCCGAGGTCGTAGAGGAAGCGCTCGGCGACCTCGCGATCCTCGGTGAGCGGGAAGTGCGCGGCGGCGCCCGCGAACACGAGCGGGGCGACCCGATCGTCGTCGAGCCCATCGATCAACGCGACCGCGAGCTCGCGCGCCCGGCCGAGCCGGCTCGGTGGGATCTTCTTCGCCTGCATCGCCGCGGTCTGCCCGACGTCGTCGACCAGCATCGACTTCGAGACATCGACCGCGACGACCAGATCGAGGCCGCGCAGCTTGACCGTGCGCTTGCCCCCGATCTGCGGCCGCGCGACCGCCACGCCGACGAGTCCGAGCCCGAGCCCGACGAGGATCGCCTTCGCGAGCCGGCGGCCCGGAGATGCGGTCGCGATCACCTTCTGCACCACGGGCAGCTCGCCGAGCCGGTTGGTGAGCTGGCGCCGCCGCGCCCGGTCGTAGATATAGAGCCCCAGCACCACGATCGGCAGCGCGCAGGCGAGCAGGAAGCCGGTCGGATGGACGAAGGTCACGGGAACCTCCGCAGCCGCGTATTCGCGAGCAGGAGCTCGAGTCCGATCAGGGCCAGGGCGATGATCGCGAACGGCACGAACAGCTGCTTGTCGGGCACGCGCTCCTTGATCGTGCGCTTGGTCGTATCGAGCCTCTTGCGCACGGTCTGGAACCCGCGATCGAACGATTCGTAGTCGGCCGCGCGGAAGTACTCGCCCCCCGTGGTCGCCGCGATGTTGCGCAAGGTCGCCGGGTTGACCGACATCCCGCCGAACAGGTCGGAGCTCTCGGAGCCGACCAGCAACGTGTAGACCTTGACCCCCATGTCCTTCGCCGCGTGCGCCGCTTGATCGGGATCGAACCGGGTCACCCAGTTGGTATCGCCGTCGGACAGCAGGATCACGACCTTGCTCTTGGCGTCGGAGCGCCGCAGCTGCGCGAGCGCGAGCGCGAGGCCGTCACCGATCGCGGTGCCGAGCTCGGGCACGTCGCCGATCGCGAGGTCGCTGACGATCTGCTCGAGCAACTTCGTATCCAGGGTCAGCGGGCACTCCAACATCGCCTGCTGGCCGAACACGACGAGCCCGACGCGATCGTTATGGGTCTCGTGCAGGAACCGCCGCATCACGCGCTGGGCCGCGTCGAGCCGGTCGCGTTGCATGTCGGTCTCCTCCATCGACTTCGACATGTCCACCACGAGCATGATGTCGATCGAGTCGACGTCGTGCTTGACGACCCGATACGTCTCCGGCCGCGCGAGCGCGATCGCGATCGCGGCGACCGCCACGACGCGGAGCGCCCCGGGCAGGTCCGCGAGCCACGATACGGTGCCGCGCTGCTTGACCAGCGCGACCTGCGAGAACGCCATCGCGGCGGAGCGCCGGCGGTGGAGGTGGAACACCAGCGCACCGACGAACGCCGCGGCAGCGACCATCACGATCGCCCGCGGCGACTTCCACTCGACCAGCTCGCCCTCTTGATCTGCGGGGTGGAACGCGAGGTGAACGAGCCGCGCGAGCTCGTGGCGCAGCACGCCGAGCTTGACGTGATAGAACGCGGCCGCGCCCGCAACGAGCACGGCCACGATCGCCGCGACGAGCAGCCAGGGCCACACGATCCGCAGCGCACGTTCGCGGGTCACGCGACCTCCCTCGCCACGCCGGCACGCGGCGCGGTGGTCGTGATCACGAGCCTGCGCGCAGCCTCGAGCACCTCGTAGGCCTGGTCGCGGCTCGCGGGGAAGTTGCCGTACTTGACGACATCGACGCTCGCGAGCCAGCGCTCCACGGTAGCGCGGGGAGCATCGTCGAGCTTTCCGGCGAGCGCCTGCAACAGCTCGGCGGTGGTCATCTCGGTCGTCATCACGCGGTAGCGCGCGCCGAGATAGTCGCGGACCACGTCGGTCATCTCGGCGTAGCCGGCACGGCGCTGGTCATCGTTCGCGAGCGTCCCCGCTTGCTCGATCGCGAGCAGGCGCTCGAGCGCGCGCTCGCTGGTCATGTCGATGCGGCGGCGCTGCGCGTGGACCGGCGCGAGCCCGCCGACGAGGCGCGTGACGCGCCGGCGGCGCAGCCTGCGGAACCTCCAGCCGGCCCATGCGCCGACCAGCGCGCCGATCAGGATCGCGAGGTGAGTGGCATCGGCGAACCAGGCGAGCAGCTTCGCGAGCCAGCTCTTCTCGTGGAGCAGGAGCGGAGGCGCGGACTCGCGCATGAGCTTGGGATCATCGGAGTCGCCGAGCACGCCGGTGACGTGCAGCGGCACGGCGTTGGACTCGACCTGGCCGGCCTTGCCGAGCACGGTGAACGTGACGGCGACCGGCGGAACGCTGACATCGCCGAGCTCCCACACGCGGCACTCGATCTGCCACTCGCGCACGCGCTTGCCGTCTTGCTGGACGTGGTCGTCGCTGACGCGCTTGCCGATCTCGATCGCGCCGCCGAGGTCCATCGGCTCGCGGAGGTTGACCTCGACGCCGGGGTTCATCACGGCGGTGATGAACAAGGTGAAGCGACCGCCGAGCTTGAGCTCGGAGGGTGCGGCCGCGGCGTTGACCGTGGGTGCCTCCGGATCGAGCTGGATGATGACGGCCGATCCTGCTCCGGCGATTCCCGAGCCCGAGCCCGAGCTCGAGCCCGCCCCCGATGCCGACCCCGATGCCGTCCCCGATGCCGTCCCCGATGCGGGTCCCGATGCCGATGCCGATCCCGATCCCGCCGCCGAGGCCGAGCCCGAGCCCGATCCGGCCCCCGCGACCGCCGAGCCCGAGCCCGAGCCCGAGCCCGCCACCCCCCCCGATGGCTGCGCGTTCACGCTCGTGCTCGCGAGCGACGCGATCAACACGATCAGGCGCGCGGCGCCGCGCTGAACGTCGTGCCGCTTCACATCCGCGAATTCGCGCCCCATCCCCATCAGTGAGCCATCCGTTTCGCGCGGGCCTTGAAAAACGCGATCAGCGCTTCGACGTACGGCTGATCCGTAGAAACGGTGACGACATCGAGGTTGAGCCTGCGCAGCGCTTGTTCGCGGCGAGCCGCGGCCTCGAGGGCCTGGCGCTCGAAGTCGCGTCGGGTTCGCCTGGACGTATCGACCTCGATCACCGCACCGGTCTCGAGATCCTCGAGCACGAGCAACCCGACGTTTGGCAACGAGAGCTCCATCGGGTCGCCGACGACAACGGGCACGATCTCGTGGCGCCGCGCTGCGATCCGCATCGGCCGCTCCCAGCCCTCGCTCAAGAAGTCGGACACGAAGAACACGACGCTGCGGCGCTTCGCGACCTTGGACAAAAAGTCGAGGCCCTTGGCGAGATCGGTGCCGCGCGACTCGGGCTCGAACGCGAGGATCTCGCCGATCACGCGCAGCACGTGCTTGCGGCCCTTCTTCGGCGGCACGTAGCGCTCGACCTTGTCGGTGACGATGTAGAGGCCGACGCGATCGTTGTTCTTGATCGCGGAGAACGCGACGACCGCGGCGAGCTCGGCCGCGATCTCGCGCTTGGTCGCGCCGTGCGAACCGAAGTAGCCGGACGCGCTCATGTCGATCACGAGGTTGACGGTGCGATCGCGCTCCTCGACGAATTGCTTGACGTGTGGCGCGTTCATCCGCGCGGTGATGTTCCAGTCGATCGTGCGGACGTCGTCGCCGGCGTAGTACGGGCGGACGTCGGAGAACACGAGACCGCGGCCCTTGAACACCGCGTGGTACTGACCGGCGAGCTGGGTATCGACGAGCCGGCGCGACGCGATCTCGATCTTGCGCGCCTTCTTGAACAGCTCCGCGGTGGCGAGCGGCATCTACCCGGCCTCCGCAGCCATCACGGCACCGGCAGATATTCGAAGACGCGGCGAACCACGTCCTCGGAGCTGACTTCCTCGGCCTCCGCCTCGTAGGTGATCTGGATCCGGTGGCGCATCACGTCGAGCGCGATCGCCTTGATGTCGTCGGGCGTGACGTAGGCGCGATGATGGATGAACGCGTGGGCGCGCGACGCGGCGGCGAGGCACAGCGTCGCGCGCGGCGAGCCGCCGTACTCGATCAGCGGGGCGAGCTCGGCGAGGCCGTAGTCGCGCGGCCGGCGCGTCGCCTGGACGATGTGGACGATGTAATCGCGCACCCGATCGTCGATGTAGATCGCTCCGACCACCTTGCGCGCGGTGCGGACCTGCTCGACCGTCGCGACCTCGCGTGGCACCGGCACGTCGAGCGCGCTCATCCGGTCGAGCATCGAGCGCTCGTCGGCGGCGGTCGGATAGCCGACCTTGATCAGCAGCATGAAGCGATCGAGCTGGGCCTCGGGCAACGGGAACGTGCCCTCTTGCTCGATCGGGTTCTGGGTCGCGAGCACGAGGAACGGATCCGGCAGGAGTTGGGTCGAGTCACCGATCGTGACCTGGCGCTCCTGCATCGCCTCGAGCAGCGCCGACTGCACCTTCGCCGGCGCACGGTTGACCTCGTCGGCGAGCACGAGGTTGGCGAACAGCGGGCCACGCTTCTGCGTGAACTGCCCGGTGTGCATGTTGTAGATGATCGTGCCGGTGATGTCGGCCGGGAGCAGGTCGGGCGTGAACTGGATCCGCGAGAAGCTCGCGTTCAAGGTCTGCGACAGGGTCTTGACGGTCAGCGTCTTGGCGAGCCCCGGCACGCCTTCGATCAGGCAGTGACCGCCGGTCAACAGGCCGATCATCACGCGCTCGATCATCTGGCGCTGGCCGACGACGACCTTGCCGACCTCCGCGAACACGCCATCGAGGAACGCGGACGTGACCCGAACCTGGTCGGTCAACGCGGCGATATCGACGGGGGCCGGTACGGACCCGGTCTCGACGTTCAAGGATGGACCTGAAAAAGGGGAAGCCGCGTCCTGCAACGTATCCATAGAACCCCTCCACGATGTCATGGATTCCCGCGACATGCCCGTAGAGGATCCGGCCGCTTACGCTATGGTCTCGCCATGGCCGATCAGAACCCCGCTGCACCGGTCGACTTCTCGACCCACGTGCTCTCGCTCGCCTCGACGGCGCTGATCGCGCTCGGAAAGATGCCGGCGCCCGACGGCGAACCTCACCCGGTCGACCTCGAGACCGCCCGCCACCTGATCGACGTCCTCGCGATGCTGGAGCACAAGACCAAGGGCAACCTCGAACAGGCCGAAGCGAGGCTGCTCGCGAGCCTGGTCTACGATCTGCGCGTGGCGGCCGTCGACGTGCAGCACGCAGCGCTCAAATGACTTCGCGCTGGATCTGCGTCGCGGTCATGCTGGCTGCGGGCTGCCGCGAGCACGAGCTCGGCACCGGCAGCGGCACCCAAGGCCTGAACGCGAGCGGCATTCCCGCGGCCGCGGCCGTCGCGGCTGCGACCACGACGCGGGTCTTGTACCCGAGCACGCCCGGTACGTTCGTCGACCTGATCGCGAACGCGAAGCACGGCGTGGTCGCGATCGAGGCCGCCTCGCCGGTCAGGTCGGGCCCCGCCGCGATGTTTCCGGGCACACCGGAGACCACCGCCGATATCGCGCTCGGCACCGGCTTCCTCGTCGAAGCAAAGGGCCTCTACGTGATCACGAACGATCACATCGCGGCGGCGTCCAGCGAGCTGAAGGTCGTGCTTCCAGATCGCAGCGAGGTCCCCGCGAAGGTGCTCGGCCGCGATCCTCGCCTCGATCTCGCGCTGCTCCAGCTCGACGTACCCAACGGCGGTCGGGGCCTCCAGCCACTGCCGCTCGGCGACTCCAACCACATCGCGGTCGGCGAGTGGCTCGTCGTGCTCGGCGATCCGTTCGGCGACGATGTCACCGCGTCGGCGGGCATCGTCTCGGCGACCGGCCGCGAGGGCGCCGGCTCGCTCGCCGCCGGGCGGGCCATGGGCTACCGGACATTCATCCAGACCGACGCACGCATCCACCGCGGGAACTCCGGCGGGCCGGTGATCGATACCGCCGGTCAGGTCGTCGGCGTCGCGGTCGCGACCGGAGATCGCGTCGGCGAGGTCTCGTTCGCGATCCCGATCGAGCGCGTGCGCGAAGTGATCGGCCAGCTCCGTGACGTTGGTGCGGTCGCGCGCAGCTGGCTCGGGGTCAAGGTCTTGCCGGTCACCGTCCAGCAGGCGAACGAGCTCGCGCTGGCGGCGCCGAGCGGCGCGCTCGTCACCGAGATCGAGGCCGGTTCTCCCGCCTCGCGTGCCGGTGTCCACGCCGGCGACGTGATCCTGACGTGGGACCACCGCGACGTCGACTACAAGTCACTCCCGTGGCTGGTCGCGCAGACCCCGCCCGGCAAGACGATCGTGCTCGGCGTATGGCGCGCGAAGGCCGCGGTCGCGCTGACCGTCGTGACCGAAACGATGCGCGAGTAAGCCGGCGCGTTCAGCAGCCGCAGGGCGACTCGACCGCGCCGGGAGCGAGCCCGACGAGCTCGAGCACGTCGTCGCAATCGAGATCGACCTCGCGGTGCAGGATCCTCGCGACGTTCGCGAGCAGCGCCGCGCGTTCGTCCTCGGGGCGCGCGAACGCATCACGGAGCGCGAGCCGAGCCCCTTCGGGGATGGCATCGCTGTGGAGGAGCAATGGTGCAACGGTGAGCGCCATGCTCTCAAGATAGGCCCTCGCTGTGATCCGTCAAGCTACTTTCTTTTGGAGAGTGGATGGCTATAGTACGGGCATGGGCAAGCCCGCCGAAGCCGTCGATTGCCACTGCCGGGCGTTCCAGGCAGCGATCGAGATCCTCGGCAAGCCATGGAACGCGCTGATCTTGGCGGTGTTACAGCCCGGTGCGCTGCGGTTCACCGAGCTGGCGACGCGGGCCGAGGGTCCCGGCGACAAGGTGCTCTCGGCGCGGTTGAGGGAGCTCGAAGGCTGCGGCCTGGTCGAGCGCCATGTCGATACCGGGCCGCCGATCAAGGTGACCTACGAGCTCACGAGCAGGGGCCGCGGCTTTGGCGAGGTCGCCGCGTCGATCCAGCTGTGGGGCCGTTGTCTCGGCAACCAGAAGCCGGAGGGTTGACCGACGACGAAGGTCGGGCGCCGGATCGGGACGGCCTCAGTTGAGCTGATCGTCCGCGATGCGCAGGAAGCCCGGCAGCACGGTCTTACGCCCTGCCTGGGGGAAATCGACGATCACGCGCATGTCCTTACCGTTGCCGGACACCGCGACCACACGACCGAGCCCGAGCAACGTGTGGCTCACCGCATCGCCGCTGCGGAACGGTTGCTCGCGGGTGGGCTCGAGGTCCGCATCGACGCGGAACACGGGGTCGTCATCGCCGGTGCGCTGATCGAACTCGTCGACCGTGCCCCGTCCGAACCGCCTGGTGTTGCCGCGGCGGGCCTCCCAGCTGCCGTTGACGATCGCCGGCGCGCGTGGGGTCAGCGACGTGCGCCCGCCCGGCGCCGCCAGGACCTGCGGCGGCAGATCGTCGAGGAACCGCGACGGCCCCTGCAGGCGGACCTCGCCCCACACGCGGCGCGTGCGCGCGTGGGTGAGTACGAGCTGCTTGCGCGCGCGCGTGATCGCAACATACGCGAGCCGGCGCTCCTCCTCGAGCTGTGCGTCCTCGTTCTGCCCTTCGCGCTCGCGCAGCGACGGGAACAATCCATCTTCGAGGCCAGTGATGAACACGACCGGCCACTCGAGGCCCTTCGCGACGTGGATCGTCATCAGCACGACCGCCTCGTTCGATCCGGCGTTGTCGCTCGGTGCCGAGAGCGAGATCCGCTCGAGGAACGCGTCGATCGATTGCGCGTCGGCCGACTCCTCGTCGAAGTCCGACGCGATCGTGACGAGCTCGGCGAGGTTGTCGAGGCGATCGCGCGCTTCGCTCGATTCGTCCGCCTCGAGCTTGGCGCGCAGCCCGCTGCGATCGACGACCTGGATGATGATCTCGGCGACCGAGGCGCCGCCCACGATCACGGCCCCGAGCCCCTCGACGAGCTCGACGAAGCCTTGCAGCTTCTTGCGCGGCTGCGGCCCGAGCCCCGCGACCTCGCCTCGCGCGGCGAGCTTCGCGGCCGCGAGCATGCCGGCGCCGCTCGCCCGCGCCGCGGCGCGCAGGCGATCGACCGTGGTCCCGCCGAGCCCGCGCGCCGGCACGTTGACGACGCGCTCGAACGCCGAGTCGGCCTGCGGGTTACCGAGCAGGCGGAGGTACGCGATCACGTCCTTCACCTCCCTGCGCTCGAAGAATGACACCGCGCCCACGACCTTGGCCGGTACGCGCGCCGCGCGCAGGTGCTCCTCGAGCACGCGCGACTGTGCGTTCGTGCGGTACAGGATCGCGACCTCGCTCGGCGACAGCGGGCCCTCGTCGAGGATCCGGCGGATCGACTGCGCGACGAAGTACGCCTCGCCGCGCTCGTCGCCGGCTTGATAGACCTCGATCAGATCACCGCCCGGCTGATCGGTCCACAGCGCCTTGGGGTGGCGATCGCGGTTGTGCCGGATGATCCCGTTCGCGGCATCGAGGATCATCTGGGTCGAGCGGTAGTTGTGCTCGAGCTTGATCACGGTCGCGTCGGAAAAATCGCGGTCGAAGTCGAGCAGGTTGCGAGGCTCCGCACCGCGCCACGCGTAGATCGATTGGTCGTCATCGCCGACCACGGTCAGGTTGCGCGTCGCCTCGGCGAAGTGGCGCACGAGGTTGTACTGGACCAGGTTGGTGTCCTGGAACTCGTCGACCAGCACGTGCGAGAACCGGGTCAACAGGATCGGTTGGACCGCGGGGATCTGGAACAGGTCGAGCACCTTGAGCAGCAGGTCGTTGAAGTCGACCGCGTTCTCCTTGGCGAGCTGCGCCTGGTACATCGGATAGATCTTCTCGACGACGTCGTCGAACGCGCCGGTCTTGACCGAGACCGGATCGACGCCGCGGTTCTTCGCGCGATCGAACCGCGACAGGATCGTGCGCGCGGAGACCTGCTCGTCGAGCCCGGTCTCCTTCAACATCCTCTCGACCATCTTGATCTGGTCGTCGTCATCGAAGATCACGAAGCTGCGGGTCAGGCCGACCGCCTCGCCAAACTTGCGCAACATCCGCGCGCACGTCGAATGGAACGTCCCGATCCACATCGCATCGGCGCGCGTGCCGAGCAGCGCACGCAGGCGATGGCGCATCTCCCCTGCCGCCTTGTTCGTGAACGTGACCGCGAGGATGGCGCGGGGATCGCAGCCGGTCTCGACGAGGTGCGCGATGCGATGGACGAGCACGCGGGTCTTGCCGGTCCCCGCGCCGGCCAGCACCATCAGCGGGCCGTCGCCGTGCTCGACCGCGGCACGCTGCTCCGGGTTGAGGACATCCCGTTCCACCTCCGCGATGTAGCACGCGGACCTGACACCCGCCTGACAGGGTTATCCGTGGTCCCAGCACGACAGCGCCAGCGGGACCAGCACGCCCACTGCGGCGATCACCGCGACCAGCACCGCCACCGCGAGCGCCCGCGGTGACCGCCGCAGTCCCACTACCACCTCCCGCATCTCCAGCCGATCGCGAAACCCGTTGTCCACCGCGCGTGCGATCACCGAGCGCACGCGCATCGGCGCGAACTGGATCTCCTTGCGCTCCCCGGTCACCAACGCCAGCAACATCACGCCCGCGGTCCGCACCTCGGTGTCGGGTTGCTCGAGCGCCCTGGCGGTGATCGCCAGGGCCCTCCCGGTCGCGATCGGCTTGTCCACACCTGTAGAACGAGCGTGATGCGGGTTCTTCCCGAAAACGCGAAACGGCGACCCCGCCGTGCGGGAGTCGCCGTGGCCGAGCGATCCCGTACGTTCAGAACGTCAAGCGCACGCCCAACCGTGCCGAGGCCGGGACGTAGCGCGCGGTCGTGTTGAGGAAGTTCGGGTTGCGGCCGATCGGCTTGGCGCTCTCGTTGCCGTTCTGGTCGATCTCCTTGACCCAGATCAGATCCTCGTACGTGCCGCCCGACACCGGGTTCGCGTTCTGCTGCTCGCCCGCCATGCCGGCCGCCGAGAGCTTGTAGTACGGCGCGTAGGTCTCGTCGACCGCCGCCGTGCCCTGGCGGTCGTAGACGTTGTAGAGGTCCGCGAACACCTCGAGCTTCATGTTCTTGTTGAGGTTACGCCCGTAGCCGATGTGGACGTCGAGGCCGTGATCGAAGTCGGTCCGACCGAGCTCGCCGCGCGGCAGCAGGAACGACTCGTTCGGGCCGTAGAGGTAGTGACCGCCGAGCGTGTCCTCCGGTGTGCCCGAGAGCGCGCGGAAGCGAATCCCGATGGTGAGGTCGCCGGCCTTCTTGAGATCGAACGTGTAGTAGCCGTCGAGCTTGATGTAGTGGGGGCGATCCTGCGGCAGCGCGCCGATGTGGTTCGACAGCAGCTCGACGAGGTCGTACTGCGACGAGATGTTCGGATCGACCTGACCGTTGGTCGCCGAGAACAGACCCGGGTAGTTACCCTCGGTCCGCGAGTACGTGTACGACGCCTGGACGTAGAGCTTCTTCGAGAACCGGCGCGTCAGCGTGAACTGCAGCGCGTTGTAGTCGCGGCGAGGAGGATCGAAGATCCGGATCCCCTGGAACAGCTTGAGCTGGTTGGTCAGGCGAGCCTTGTCCTTCGGGTCGTCCGTCGCGTCGATCCGGTTCTGGAGCTTCTGCTCCTGGTCCGCCGACCACTCGCCCGGGTTCGAGATGATGTACGTGTTCGCGCCGTCGGTCGAGACGTCCTCGATGATGCGGCCGAGGTTGCGGTTCTGGTACGCCACGCCGATCTTGAGATCGTCGAGGACCTCGTACTCGAAGCCGGCGATGAACTCGTCCATGTACTGCGACTGGATGCCGGGGGCGACGAGCACGCCGCTCGCGCCGATCAGGCTCTCGCGAAGATCGCCGACCGCGGCCGGGTTCTCCATGCAGCCGATGCCGTCCGGGCCACCGATCTGCGGGCCGTGGTTCGCGGTGGCAGAGCCACACGGCTTGCCGGTGCCGAACTGGTTCGCGGCGCCGAAGATCTGCTGGTACGTGACCTCGCCACCGAACGAACGATCGTTGATGTCCATCGGCACCGACTCGAAGAACCGGCCCCAGTGGGCGTAGATCTTCGAGCGACCTTCCTTGGTCCAGTCATAGAGCAGGCCGATCCGCGGGGCCCAGTTGCCGGTCAGCGTCATCGCGTTCGTGCCGAGCTGCTCGCCGGTGAGCGGATCGACGGTGTTCTGCAGGAAGTCCGCGTAGCGCATCCGCTGCTCCTCGTAGCGGAGCCCGACGTTGAGCGTCAGGTTGGGCTGGATCTGCCAGGAGTCGCGCAGGTAGGCCGCCCAGTTGAACGTGTTACCGAGGACCTGCGTGCCCGGCGCGCCCGGCGCGCCGCCGAGGTAGGCGCACTTGAACGACAGCGTTCCGGAACCCGGGACGCCGGTCGTCCCCGACGGGTTCGGCGTGCGGCAGGTCTGATCGAACCGCGGATCCGTGTTGTCCATGTTCGTCAGCTGGACCCAGCGGTTGACGTAGATCACGCCGCCGTTGACGTCGTTCTGGATGTAGCCGCCGCCGTTGGTCATGTCGTTGCCGGAGTACAGGCGGGCCTTGTCCGAGAGGTTGTCCTCGGCGTCGATGCCGGCCTTGAACTCGTGGCTACCTGCGGCCTTGACGCGGTGGGTGATCGAGATCTTGGCGCTCCGGCGCTGCTCGATGTCGCGGCTGACGCTGCCTGGACCACCGATGTAGTACGGCTGGGTCGTGCTCATCGGGCAGTTCGTGATCAGCGGATACGGATCCTGGGTCGATGGCGCGCCGTCCTTGCAGCCGGAGTAGCTGTTGACCGCGTCCGACTCGCCGAAGCCCGGGCCCCAGCGGTTGAGGTCACCATCGAGCAGGACCTGGAGCGGCTGCGAGTTGCCGTAGTCCGGGTCGTTCGGGTAGAGCGCGTCCGTGTTGAAGCTGTCACGGTGGTAGCCGACGACCGCTTCGATCTCGGTCTTGTTGTCGTTGAACTTCGAGGTCCACTTCGCCGAGATATCGGTGGTCAAGGCGTTCGACTGGTAGCCGCCACCCGACTGAACCGGACCGAGCAGGCCGGGCTGGCGCGTGCTCTGCGGCAGCGCCTCGACCGTCAACTGACCCTGATGCTCGGGAGTCGCCGCGTAGTTGATCTTGCCGATCGCGTTGTACGCGGTCGAGGACGACGACCGGATCTCCGAGTCGACGTTGTCGGTGATGTAGAAGCCGGTGCGCGGATCGACGTCCGCGGTCGCGTCGCCGTACATCTTGTCGCATGCCGACAGGCCCGGGATGTTGCCCTCGGGGATGCCGTTCGCCGGATCGGCGTTGGTGCGGCAGTCGGTCTGGCGCTTGACCGTGCGGGTGAAGTCGGTCGAGTTGAACGCCGGCGCGAAGCCGACGAAGAACCACAGCTTGTCCTTGATGATCGGGCCACCGAGCTCGAAGCCGAAGTCGGCCTGATACGCGGTGTTCGGGCTGAGGTCGATCGAGCTCGCGTTGACGGGCGTGGTCTTCGCGGCCGCGGTCAGCGCGCCGGGCTGCCAGTAGCCGAAGATCGAGCCCTTGAACTCGTTCGAGCCGGACTTGGTGACGACGTTGACGATGCCGCCCGTCGCGCGGCCGTACTCGGCGTTGTAGCCACCGGTGATGACCTCGATCTCCTCGATGAAGTCGTTGATGACCGGCGAGCCGACCGTACCGAACGTCAGGTTCGTCGTGTTGACGCCGTCGACGTAGTACTGGTTCTCGAGCGAGGAGCTGCCGGAGAACGACGTGCCGAGCCCGTCGCTCGACGAACCGGCCGCGGCGCCGAGCGCCGCCTCGAACGTGCGGCCCGGCACCGGGATGTTCTTGATGTAGTTCTTGTCGATCGTGATGCCCTGCGTCGTCGACGTCGGGTCGATCGTCGGCGCGGTCGACGTGACGTGGACGACCTCGCCGCCGGCCTGCGCCTGGTTGATCTTCTGGAACACCGGCGTCACCTTGCCGATGCCGACGTGGATGCCGGCGTGCTCGACGGTGATGTCGGCGTAGTAGAACGTGACCAGGTAATCACCGGGCGGCAGATCGTTGATCTTGTACGAGCCCTTGTCGTCGGTGATCGCGGTCTGGGTCTGCGCGAGCGAAGGCGAGGTCGCGATGACGGTCACGCCTGCGAGCGCGCTGCCATCTTTCTGGTCGCTGATGATGCCCTGGATCGCGCCCGTGGTCGCGCTCTGCGCGGCCGCGAGGTGTGGCGCCAGGACGCCCTCGGCTGCGAGCCCGGAAGCTGCGAGGAGCGCCGCGACGAATAGTTTACGAGTAGTCATCGGGGTTGTCCTCAGGCCGTGGTGAAGTGAATCGTGGTGGGCGCGGGCAGGCCTTGACCGAAGGTGTCGGTGACCGTCGTCGGGAACGTGATCGTGTACATCGTCGCCGCGGTGAGCGGCGTCGTGAACGTGATCTTGATCTGCGACGGCATCGACTGCGTGATCGTGAAGCTGCCGACAGGGGGCGCCGGCGTGATCGTGATGTTCTGGATCGACAGCGGATCGACCGGCGCGTTCGAGTTGATGAAGATCGGGTTCGCGCCGTTGACGCCGGTCGCACCGTCGGTGATGCCGAGGACCGTCACGCGGAGCGCATCGGACGTGAACTTGAACGCGGAGACGTCACCGGGGGTGCACTCGAGATCCGCGCTGCAGTCCTCGATCGCGCCGGTGCACGACGCCGGACGGCCGGCCGGCGGCGCGCACACCTTGTTGTTCTGCTTGTCCAAGACGTCGTCGGCGAACGTCAGGCCGCAGAGGAGGTTGGTCGGCAACAGGCCGCCCTTGGGCACCACCACGATGGCCGGGCCGAGCGCGTCGTAACCGCCCATCGCGGGGACCTGCTGATCGCCCGACGGGTTCCAGTAGCTCTGGTCCAGATCGATCGGCACGGCGATCGAGCCGCACTGGATGCCGACCGCGCCCGCCTTGAAGCTGGTGTTGTCCGCCGCGCCGTCGTTGTTGACGTCGAGCACGCCGACCGGATCGCCCTTCGGGATCATGGTCGCGCCGACCTGGCAGCCGGCGTCGATCTTGCAGATGCAGACCGCGTGATCGCCGTGGCACGATTGCTTGAGCGCGTCGGTGTTGACCGCGCACAGCGCGATGTCGTCCGGCGTCGCGCCGAGCGGCACCGAGCTGAACGCGTCGTCGTCGACCTGCGCGCGGCACTGGATCTCTTCGAGCGCGTTGCCGACGAGCAGCTCGTCCATGATGATGCGCAGCGATTGGCCGGTCACCGAGGCGGAGGTGACGGGGTGATCCAGATCGGCGGTCGCATCGGGGAACGTGCCGAACGCGAACACTCGGCGCGACAAGAACGTCGTGCTGCTGCTGGAGTCCTGATACGTCTCCTTGAGACGGACCTCGGCCAGCGCGGGCGGGCCATCGGGATTGAGGTTCGTGAAGCTCGACTGATCGGTACAGCCAGTACCAACAGAGCTCACGATTGCAAGTACGATCCCAAAGCGAGCCAACATAACCTTAAGCTCCTCGACGAGTGCGTCACCCGAGAAAAATCGACCGCTTGTAGCGAGAACGATGACAATGTGTCAAGCAGTTCCCTGCCTTGTATCAGCAGGGTATGTCGACGAACGACCACTCCTCGATCACGGTGGGTGACAGGGCCTCAGTGGAAGTAGCGACAGCTGTCGCACCCCACACGGTCGGCGCAAACGGCCGTCCCGCGATGTGTCGCACCGACGCACGAACGGCGCAGCAGCGACCTGCCGATCCCCCGCTACGATTCCGCTACGACTCCGCTACGGGCTCGCCGCGGGCTTGTCGTCTTCGGTCTTCAACGCGACCTTGATCTCGTCATGGTTGATGTCGCTCGCGATGCTGCGGATCGTATCCATGGTCTCGACGACACCGGACCACGGCGTTTCGGCCTCGAAGTCGACGAACACGACCTTCTCGGTCCCTGCGCGCATCGCCTCGAGCTTGGGCCGGAGCGTCTTGGCGAGGTCGATGAACTGGATCGGCATGTCCTTGTCGCCGTCGTTGAACACGACGGACAGGTCGCGCTTGACCTTCACGGTCAGGAGGCTGGCGTTCGGATCCGGCATCTCCTTCTCGTCGTTGATCTTACGAGGGACCTCGAGGGTCTCCATCTTCATCATGACCGGCATGATCACGAGGAAGATGATGAGCAGGACCAGGAGCACGTCGATGAGCGGCGTGACGTTGATTTCGCTCTGGACCCCATTCTTGGGGCCGCCGGTGGACATCCCCATGGGCTTATTTCTCCCCGGAGTCTTTCGCCTTGGCGACCGCGAGATCGATCTGCTGCATGGCGAGCTCTTTGTTGAGATACACGATCACCGGCTTGATCTTGCCGTACTCGACGAGATCCGCGCCCTTGATGTAGACGCGTCCGACACCCTCGGGATTCTTCGGCGCGGCCCAGGCGGCCTGGATCTGCTGCGCCATCTCCTTGAGGGTGCTCTCGTTGATCGGTCCGAGCTTCTGCTTCTCGACGTACAGGTTGCCATCGTTGTCGATGGACACCACCGGCTGCATCTTGTCCTTCTCCTCGGAGAAGTTGTGCCCCTTGGGGAGCGAGACGTCCTTGCCGCGCCCCATCACCATCGTCATCAGCATGAAGATGATGAGCAGGACGAGCATGACGTCGACCAGCGGCGTCACGTTGATGTCATTCCGGACGTGATCGAGGTGCAGCTTCTTTGTAGAGATGCGCCAGCGGCGATGCGAATGTCCGGCGCGACCGGCCATCTGACTAGCCCCGACCCTCGCGCAGGACGTAGTCGATGAACTCGCTCGACACGTCGTTCATGTCGATGACGTAGTTCTCGACGCGGGACGTGAAGAAGTTGAACGACATGGCGCCGATGATGGCGACGCCGAGGCCGATCGCCGTCGACACGAGCGCTTCTGAAATCTTCGGGCCGATCTCGGTGATCGACACGTTGTTGCCCTTCAACAGCTGGAACGTACCGAGGATGCCGACGACCGTGCCGAGCAGGCCGATGAACGGCGTTGCCGACGCGACGGTGCCGAGGTACGGCAGGCCCTTGCGGAGGTTCGCGGTCTCGCGCTCCTTGACGCGCTCGAGCGCGCGATTGACGCTGTCGACGAGATCGAAGTCACCGACGTCGTCGGGCCCTTCCGTCTTGAGCGCCTCGCGACCCTGGAGCAACGCCTGGAGCCCCGACTCCATGACCTTGGCGACCGGGCTCTTGCTCGAGTGCCGGGCCGCCTGCAGCGCCTCGTTCACCTTGTGCTGGCGCAGGAACTCACCGAGCGCCTGGACGTAGCGAATGCTCTGATCGCTCGCGGCGCGAAACGTCAGGAGCCGTTCGGCGATCACGTAGAACATGAACACCGACATCAAGACCATCCCGAGGGTGATGATCTGGACGATGATGCTGGCATCCTTGAAGATCTGTACGAGATCGATTCCCATGGCACTTTCCTGTCAGGTGGTCAGGTCTGTCGGTAGATGAACGTGACGGCGGTGCAAACGGGGACGGGCTTGCCGTTCACGTTGTAGGGCTTGTAGCGCCACTCGCCGCGCATCTTGCCCTGGATCTTGCTGTCGTACGCCGGGAACCCGGTCGACTTGAGCATCGAGACGCTCTGGACTGCTCCGGCGACGGTGATGCAGATCTTGAACGAGCCAACGATCTGGCTCTTGCCTGAGCGCTGGATCTCGGTCTTGGTGACGTCATCCGGCACGATCTGCTTCTCGCCGGAGATCCGAGAACCCTCGAGCATCGTGGGCGGGACGTTCTGCGGTGGCGCGGGGGGTGGAGGAGGCGGCGGCGGTGGCGGCGGCGCGCCGACCACGCCACCGACGACACCGCCGGCGACGCCACCCTCTTCGCCGCCGACCTCGCCGTTCGGATCGCCGTTGTCCGCGACCTCGACCGACTCTTGCTTCTCGATCTTGACGGGTTGGACGATGTCCTTGACCTTGATCTTTTTCGGCGTGATCTGCTGCTCGTGCGGCTTCGCGCCCCCGGGTGGCGGCGGCGGCGGCGGCGGCGGCGGCGGCGCGACCGCGAGGTCGATCGTGGTCTTGGGCTTGTCGAGCTGATTGATCTGCCAGATCGTCTTCACCCACATCGCGGTGAACAGCACGACGTGCAGCGCGATCGCGCCGGCGAGCACCGGGCCGGCCCACGCGGGGCGCTTGCGGTGCTGTGCGGCCGTGAAGTTGCCGAACATCGAGCTCTCGAGCGGGCTCGGCGGTGCGGGGTCGCGGTACGGATCCATGTTGGACATCGGCTGGGTTCTCCTTTAGGGCGAATCAGCCGCCGGTTTTGGTCCCAGCAGGGTTAGCGCCGGTGGTCGGCGCCGGGGTTCCTTCACCCGCAGCCTTCTTCGCCTTCACGCTAAGAACGCGCGAGGCGTGCTGCAGATCTTGAGCACTTGCACGATCGACCAGGGCGGCCCAGGACGGGCCCTGGGCCTGGCCGCGAAAGTTGAAGATCGAGGCCATCAGCCCGACGGGTTTGGGGTTATCGGGCTGGAGCGCGGCCGCATGCTGCAGCGCGCCAATGCCTCGATCGGCGAGCTCGACGCTCTCCTCGCGGGTCAGCGTCCGCGAGTTGAGCTTGGACCAGGCCACGTTCCCGATGAACTGGTAGGCCGCGACCTTCGAGGCCGTGTCGGCCGAGATCGCCGCGACCTTCAGGTACCACTCGATCGACTTGCGCCAGTCGTTGGCCTTCAAGTTGATGCCGGCGAGCGAACCCATGATCTCCGGGTTGTTCGGTTTGGCCTGGCCGAGCTGTTCCCAGTAGTCGATCGCCTTCTTGTACTGCGACGAGTCGATCCAGGTCTGAGTCATCAGCGCGCGGGTATCGGAGTCCGTCGGGTGCGCCTTCATCCACACGCCGAAGTTATCGGTGACCAGGTCGGCGAGCTTCTGGTTGTCGAGCGCGCACAGCTGGACCTTCTGGCAGGTGAAGCTCGACGCGCACACGTTCTTGTCGTCGCACTCGGTGAAGTGCTTGTCGCCCTCTTTGATGCAGGCCTGCTTGTCGACCGTCTTGACGCCGGGGATCACGGCGCACGCAGCGCTGCCGGCACGATCGATGATGACGTCACCTTCGCCGCCCGGCCTGAACACCTTCGAGTAGGCGAGCGCCAGGTTGTAGTGGATCGTGGGATCGTCGACGTTCTTGATCGCCTTCTGATAGTGGGCCACCGCGTCGACGAACTTCTGATCGCGGAACGCGGTGTTGCCCTTGCGGTTCTCGGACCTGCCATCGAGCTGATCGCAACCGCTAACCGCGCCAAAGGCGACGAGGGCTAGCGCGGTGTACATGATCGCGCGGTCGGCGGTCCGCATGGGGCGCGCGACTATACATAGGTGGGTGGGGGGCATCAACCGCTTCCGCCGGATCGGTCTACTACGAAAATCCGCCGGATCACGGCGCGGCGCGTGACATGAGCTGACTCGGTGCGGCGTGCTCTCCACAACTCGCGACGCAGTGACAACTACGGGACGGCGAACGTGATCGCGATCCCGTAGTTGTCGAGATCGGGTTGATCGGGCGCGCTCGACACGTAGCTCGTGGATTTTTCCTCGACGCATTGCTTCAGCGCATCGGCGCTCGGCCCCTCGACATCGCGAACTTGCAGCGCCATCTCGGTGACCGTCAGCTTGTGATCGTGGATCGCGACGGTGAGCTGGCCGGCGAGCTTGGGCTTATCCCCTCGCGCATCCTTGGGCACCGCGGCCGCGCACGCGTCCATCTGACGGCGGATCTGCTGGCTGATGTCGTGGGTGAGCTCCGACGGCAGCTCGCGCGACTCGGCGGGGTGCGGGTTCGGTGGCAGGTCGATCGGCTTGTTCTCGCCGCCGCGGTGATCGCGGATCTTGAAGCCTCCGACCGTGTACTCCTTCACCCCATCGCTGCCCGTGCTCGCGGTGCTCGGCGCCGTCGGGGGCAAGGCCGGTGCGGCCGGCGCGCCCGCGGTGACCGCTGGCGCGCCGGTGGTCGCCGCCGGCGCGCGCGCGGCCGGGCCCGGTGTGGGATCGACACCGCCGCGCGACATCATCAACACGAGCGCGACGCCAGCGACGACGATCAGGGCGCCGAGCGCGACGATCAGCTTCATGCCGTAGGTGATAGCACGGCATCGGGACGGATCACCTCGATGTCGCCCGAGCGAACGCGGTGCACGGTGCCGGCGCCGTCACGCAACAGCAACGCGCCGTCGAGATCGATGCCGGCGAGCTCGCCACACAGCGCCGCGCCGTCGATCATCGCGCGGGCCGACAACCCGGGCGCCATCCGCTGTTGCCACGACGGCACGATCGCATCGAGGCCGCACGCGACATAGCGATCGACCCAGCGCTCGATCTGCACGACGAGCTCGGCGATGAACGCTTCGCGCTCGACCTGGAGCGCGATCGCGTGGGCCGCGACGGCCTCGGGCACGCCGCCGAGGTTCACGCCGATCCCGACGATCACCGAATCGAGCCGGCCGCCCTGACTCTGGGTCTCGACCAGGACGCCGGCGAGCTTCTTGCCGCCGACCAGCACGTCGTTCGGCCACTTGAGCGCGGCCTCGGCGCCGAACGCGCGGGCGGCGTCGCACACCGCGATCCCGATCGCGAGCGTGATCGGTGGAACATCGGCGAGCGGCAGCCGCGGCCGCATCACGGCAGAGAGGTAGAGCCCACCGCTCGGCGAAGCCCACGCGCGGCCCTCGCGGCCCCGCCCTGCTTCCTGGCGCCCCGCGATCACGAGCGTGCCGTGGCTCGCGCCCGCGCGGGCGTAGCGCGCCGCTTCGTCGTTCGTCGACGCGCACGACTCGAGATCGATGCGCTGGCAGCCCAACCAGGTCATCGGCGACTCATCGGACGTCCAGCCCGATATCGACCGCAGGCGCCGAGTGGGTGAGCGCGCCCACCGAGATCAAGTCGGCGCCGGCGCGCGCGTAGTCGCCGATCGTCGCGAGCGTGACGCCACCGGAGACCTCGACGACGACGTTGCGGCCGTGCGCCCGCGCCGCGGCGACCTCGACCTGTGCCGGCGACATGTTATCGAGCAGCACGATCTCGGCACCCGCCGCGAGCGCGTCGTCGAGCTCGCCGAGGTTCGTGACCTCGACCTCGATGCGCAGCGGGTGTGGCGCGCGCAGCTTGGCCGCCTCGACCGCCGCGCGGACCGAGCCGCATGCCGCGATGTGGTTGTCCTTGATCAGGATCCCGGAGCCGAGATCGAAGCGATGGTTCGCGCAGCCACCGGCGAGCACGGCGGCCTTCTCGAGCACGCGGAACCCCGGCGTGGTCTTGCGCGTATCGACGACCTTCGCGCGACCACCGGCCGCCGCGACGACATCGGCATAGCGCTTCGCGAGGGTCGCCACCCCCGACAGCCGCTGGATGAAGTTGAGCGCGGTCCGCTCGGCGGCGAGCACACCGTGCGCCGGACCGGCGACCGACAGGATGACCGCGCCGCGATCCAGCCTGGCGCCGTCCGGCGAGACGATCTCGATCTCGAGGCGTGCATCGACCATCGCGAACACCGCCGCCGCGATGTCGACGCCGAACGCGACGATCGGCTCGCGCACGGTCATGTCCGCGCGGATCGTCGGACCGTCTTTACCGACGGTCGATTGCGAGGTCACGTCGCCGCGACCGAGGTCCTCATCGAGCGCGAGCTCGATCAGGCGGCGGACCGCCGGGATCGCGGAGAGCCCGCGCAAGACAGGTGAACCACCCATGTCGCGGAGCAATCTACTCGATCACTCCGACGTTCGATCCTGAAATCGCGCTACTTCGCGGCTTGAACCGAGTCCAAGATCGTCTGGATCTCGGCGTGATGCGCCGGGAGCTTGTCGGTCTTGACCGCGAGCGCGACGAGCAACCACTTCTTCGCCTTGCCCGGGCCGATCACCGCCGCCCGGATCGCCATATCGCCGCCGACCGCGTGGCCGACGCCGGTGAGGTAGATCGCCGGCATGCCGTGGATCTTGCCAGACGTGGTGGTGTCCCACTTGAGCGACGCGACGGCGCTGTAGATCTCGCCTTCGATCTTCTTCTCCATCGCCGTGGCGTCGTGGCCGTCGACCGGCCACGCGAGCACCGCGACCTCCTTGTCCTTGGACTCGCCGAGCAGGCCGGCGTCCTTGACCTCGAGCTTCCATCCGTCGGGGACGGTGATCGCGAGCTTGGCGGTCTTCTCCGCCTTGGTATCGGCATGGGCCAACGAGCCGATGCAGAGGATCGCCAGACCGAGACGCTTGATCATCCGATGCAGCATAGCTCACGCCCAGCGTGTGGTCTGCCAGCCTCGCTTGCGAGCGTGACGGACCAGGCGTGCATCGGGGTTCACCGCGATCGCGGTGCCGACCCGCTCGAGCATCGGCAGATCGTTGAAGCTGTCGGAATAGAAGTAGCTGCGCGCCAGGTCGATCCCCTCGCGCGCGGCCCAGGCCTCGGCGAGCGTGACCTTGTGACGGCCGAAGCACAGCGCCCGCGGCTTGCCCGTGAAGCTACCGGCGGCGTCGACCTCGAGCTCGGTCGCCAGCACGTGCCGGATCGAGACCCCCGCGGCGACCGGACGCGCGGCGTACACGGTCGAACCGGTCGCGAGCGCGATCGTATGACCGGCGGCACGGTGGTGCGCGATCGCGACGCGAGCCGCCGGCGCGACCAGCGCGGCGACGTCGCGGCGATACCACTCGGCGCACTTGGCGATCATCTCGGCCTCGGAGTCACCGGCGAGATCCGCGACGAGCCGGGTGACCACGGCCTCGATGTCGAGCACCGCGAGCTTGTACAGCGCCGACCAGTACACGACCTTCGCGACCGTGGCGGCGGGCAGCTCGCCGCGGCGATAGAGGAAGCGCGTCCACGACATCCCGGTGTCGCCGCGGAGCAGCGTGTTGTCCATGTCGAACAGGGCCGCGATCATGAGGGGGGCACTCTGCACGGACCGTGCGACGGTCAGCGCAGGACGGTGAGGTCTAGCAGACGGATCAGGATGTTCGAAGCCCCGTGGGTCACGGTCGACGCGAGGATCGATCCGGTCGCCGAGCGCATCCAGCCGAACAACAGCGCCGGGAAGAACACCGCGAGCGCGCGCGGGTCACCGTCCTTGGGCAGATGGATCAGCGCGAACGCCGCGGCCGAGACCACCAGCGCGAGCCCGACGCCGCCGCCCAGGATGCGGCGCTTGGGCGGCCATTTCTGCTCGAGCAGCTTGAGCATGAAGCCCCGGAAGAACAGCTCCTCGGGCAGCGCGACCACGATCAGCTGGACCAGGCAGAACTCCGCGAAGTCCAGCGTCAGCGCCGGCGGGTGCACCGACGCCAGCCCGCCGTAATGCACGCACATGTTGCGCGGCACCAGGTGCGACAGCACCGCCGAGTGGCACGCGACCTCGTAGAACGCGAAGTAGCCGAGCGCGAACAGCGGAAAGATCACCGCGATCGCCGCGGCGGCGGTACCCAGGCCGCGCTTGACCGGCGCGGCATGGAACCCGTAGTCCTCGAGATCCTCGTCGCGCTTCCACGCGACGAACACCGGCGCGTAGAGGAACAGCACCGCGACCAGCGCGCTGCCGAGATGACCGATGCCGGGCAGCGTGACGTCGATGCGCACCAAGCCGGTCACCAGGATCGCGACGACGAGCCAGGTCAGGCCCGCGACACGACCCGGATCACGATAGGACAACGTCAACGGTTCAATTATGGATCGGTTCGAACGAGCCCGTCACGACCGTGTCGCCGACGACCGGCACCGCGAGCTCGCTGATCAGCTTCATCGTGCCGCTCGCCAGGTCGGCCGCGGTCGGAAAGCCCCAGGCCTGGACGTAGGCGGTCGCCGTGACGGGCAGCTGGATCGCCATGAACAGGCCGTTGGCCGCGGCCGAGTCGGCCTGCGTATGGTGGACCGGCAGCTCCGGCGACAGCGAGAAGTAGAACGCCTGTGCGCCCGGGATCGGGGTCGACGTCATCGACGTCGACGACACCGTGACCACGAAGTTCGAGATCTCGTGGCCCTGACAGTCGCGGACCGCGCCGGCGACCACGCCGGTACCCGGCGTCCGGGTCTGCCCGATCAACGCGGGCAACAGCGCCGCGGTCGAGTTCGACACGCTCTGGATCGACGACGGCTCGGTCGTGTCGGCCGGGGCATCGGGCTTGACGTACTGGTTGAGCAGGAACGTCGGGAACTGGCCGTCCGCGGTCATCTTGAAGCCGTAGCGCTTGGTGCCGGCGGGGATGTTGATCGTCAACAGGCCGTTACCGTCGGACATCTGGGTGTCGAACACGGCGTCGGTCATGATCCCCGGGAACCCCGTCACCGTCGCCTGGGGGACCGCGGTCTGGTTCTGGAAGTCCTTGACCGTCGTCGCCAGCGTGTGCGCCACGGTGGTCGGGGCGTCGGCCAGGCAGCTCGTGAGATCAACGTCACCGACCTCGGCGTCGCTGGCGTTGGCCTTGAGCGTGGCGGTCGGCAGGTTGAAGCCGACATCGACGGCGGCGTCGGTCGTCGTATCGTCACCACCGCCACCGCAGGCGGCGGCGAACCACACGGACATCACTGAACAAGCAAATGCTAGGCGCATAGGTAAATCTCCCTCCGGACGGGAGATATTTATCGAGCGGCCGCCCCCGATTGCAACCATTTCCTCCCGGGGGCTAAAACCATGACATGGAGATTGCCAAGATCCGCGACATTCTCGGCCCCCAGGCCGGCCTGCTCGACCACCAGTGCAAGACCATCGCGGCGAGCCAGCTGACGCTCCCTTCGCCGACGTACATCGATCACACGTTCAGCCAGACCGACCGGACGACCCGCGTGCTCGGCGCGTACCAGCGGATGATGGACCACGGCCGGCTCGGCGGCACCGGGTTCACCTCGATCCTCCCGGTCGATCAGGGCATCGAGCACTCCGCGGCGTCGTCGTTCGCGCCGAACCCGATGATGTTCGATCCCGAGAACATCGTGAAGCTCGCGATCGAGGGTGGCTGCAACGCCGTCGCGTCGACGTTCGGCGTGCTCGGCTCGGTCGCGCGCAAGTACGCGCACCGGATCCCGTTCATCGTCAAGGTCAACCACTCCGAGCTGCTGTCGTACCCGAACACCTACGACCAGGTGCCGTTCGGCAGCGTGCGCCAGTGCTTCGACATGGGCGCGGCCGCGATCGGCGCGACCGTGTACTGGGGCTCGCCGGAGTCGCGGCGCCAGCTCCAGGAGGTCTCGGAGATGTTCGCCGAGGCCCACGAGCTCGGCATGTTCACGGTGCTGTGGTGCTACGTCCGCAACAACGCGTTCAAGACGGCGACCGCGGATCAGAACGTCTCGGCGGACCTCGAGGGCCAGGCGAACCACCTCGGCGTCACGATCCAGGCCGATATCATCAAGCAGAAGCTGCCCGAGGGCAACGGCGGCTACAACGACCCCGCGCTCAAGGGCTTCGGCAAGACCAGCAAGAAGGTCTACTCGGAGCTCACGACCGACCACCCGATCGACCTCACCCGCTGGCAGGTCGCGAACTGCTACATGGGCCGGATCGGCCTCATCAACTCGGGCGGTGCATCGGGCGACAACGACGTGCGCGACGCCGTCGCCACGGCCGTGATCAACAAGCGCGCCGGCGGGATGGGCCTGATCGCGGGCCGCAAGGCGTTCCAGCGCCCGTTCAAGGACGGCGTCGAGCTGTTGAACACGATCCAGGACGTCTATCTCTGCAAGGACGTCACGGTCGCGTAGTGCCTCGACTCGGCGAGCTACTCGTCGGCGCAGGCGGACTCGACGCGAACGAGCTCGAGCAGGCGCTGCGCGCACAGGTCGTGTGGGGCGGTCGATTGGGCACCAACCTGATCGAGCTCGGCTTCATCGATCTGGACGAGCTGTCGCGCGTGCTCGGCAAGCAACACGGCATGCCGGCGGCGCAGGCGCGCCACTTCGAGAAGTCGGATGCGGCGCTGCAGCAGCGCTTGCCGGCCGAGCTCGCCGAAAAGTACCGGGTCGTGCCGCTGCTTCGCCTCGCCGATGGCCAGATCGCGCTCGCGGGGATGGATCCGCTCGGGTCGGACGCCCTCGCGGAGATCGCCGCGGCGCTCGGCGTGGCGCCCGGGGCGCTCGTGATCTCGGTCGCGGCCGAGCAGCGCATGCGCTACCAGCTCGAGCGCGTCTACAACCTCTCACGCAACGCGCGCTTCCTGCGCTCGCGCGGCGGCACGATCCCGCCGTTCCCGGTGTTCGGTGACTTCGAGACCGAGGCCGATTCGGAGGTCGAGATCCCGATCGAGTGGGAGGACGCCGAGCAGCCCGCGCCGGCGGACCCACCCCAGATCGCGATCCCGCGCGCCGACACCGACGCGATGGCCGCGGCGATCGAACAGGCCGCACAGAGCGCCGCGGCGAGCGACGCCGAGCCCGCCGGGCGTGACCGCCGCCAGTACGTGCGGACGCTCGGCGACGAAGATCCGGCCCCGCGACCGCCGGCCCCGCGCAAGCGCGACTCGACCCGTCCCAAGAAGGCGCTCGGCCGGATCGCGATCCGCAAGGTCGCGGTCGGGCCTCCCGGCGGTACCGCCCCGAGCGACGACCGCGAGGTCGATTCGCTCGCCGGGGCCGCGAAGTTGATCCGGCGCAGCCCCGATCGGGACCGCGTCGCCGAGCTCGTGATCGATGCGGTCGTGCGGTTCGCGCCGGCCGTCGAGGCCGCGATGCTGCTCGTGATCCGCGGCGGCAGCGCGACCGGATGGAAACAGTACAGTCGCAGCGGAGCCGACCAGCCCGAGCTCGCGGTGCCGATGGATCAGCCCGGGCTCGTCCCGCGCGCAGCCGAGACCGGCTCGACGATCCGCGGCCGCGCGAGCGAGCTCGGGGCGATCGACGCCCGCCTGCTGCAGGCGCTGGGGAGCAGCCCGAGCTGCGACGAGCTCGCGATCGTGCCGATCGCGATCGCCGGCCAGGTGATGTGCGTGCTCGCGGTCGCCCTCGCCCACGGGGCGACGCTCGGTCCGATCGAGACGATCGCCACCTCGGCGGGAACCGCGTTCGCCCGCCTGATGCGTGACGCAGGTCGCTAGCGGTGTGGTACATGTCCGGTCTGTACGGAGAGGCACCATGACCGAGCAAGCTCCGACCGCGGGTGTACGCAAGAAGCACCGCCACGATCTAGGCCAAGAGGATCACGGCTCCAAGCTCGCGGCCGGCACGACCCGCGCGATCCAGGGGATGCTGGGGCTGTGGATCGCGCTGACGCTCGTGTACATCGTCTACGCCCTCGTCGACGCCACGCACTAGAGCTTCACGCGGGTCACTAGCTTCAAGGCACCGGATCGGTCAAAGTCCTGCGTTCGCGGTGCGCGGGGGATGCGCATCGTGGCGGCTTCATGATCGCGGACGACATCATCAACGAGATTCGCGCGCGTGCGGACATCGTCGCGGTGATCGGCCAGCACGTGCAGTTGAAGAAGGCGGGCCGCAACTGGAAGGGGCTGTGCCCGTTCCACGGCGAGAAGACCCCTTCGTTCAACGTCAGCCCCGACAAAGGCTTCTTCCATTGCTTCGGCTGCCAGAAGCACGGCGACGTGTTCTCGTTCGTGATGGAGCTCGAGGGCAAGAGCTTCGTCGAGGCGGCCGAGCAGCTCGGCGCGCGGTTCAACATCGCGGTGCCCAAGGTCGACGAGTCGCCGGAGTTGCGCCGCGCGCGCGGCGAACGTGTCGCGATGCTCGACATCAACAAGCACGCGACCGCCTTCTTCCGCGAGGTGCTCGCCGACGACAAGCGCGGCAAGCTCGGCCGCGACTACCTCGAGCAGCGCGGCGTCGGCGCGCCGACCGCGGACAAGTTCCAGCTCGGCTATGCCCCCGCGGATTGGCACGCGCTCACCGATTACCTCAAGGCCAAGGGCGCCGACATGGAGCTCGCGGTCCGGGTCGGGCTCGTCCGTCACCAGCCCCGAGCCGGCGGGTTCTACGACATGTTCCGGGACCGCCTGGTGTGCCCGGTGATCGTGCCCGGTGGGGAGGTCGTCGGGTTCTCGGCACGCGTGATCGGGACCTCCTCCCCAGCGCCGGACGGCAGCGAGCCGCCCAAGTACATCAACAGCCCCGAGAGCGTGGTCTACAAGAAGTCGCGGCTGTTGTTCGGGCTCGCGCAGGCGCGCGAGGGCATGCAGCAAAATGGCCGCGCGGTGCTGGTCGAGGGAAACTTCGACGTCATCACGCTGCACCAGGCCGAGTTCAACGACGTCATCGCGCCGCTCGGCACGGCGCTCACCGTCGAGCAGGTGCTGACGCTCAAGCGTCTGACCGACAAGGTCGTGCTGCTCTATGACGGCGACCGCGCGGGCTACAAGGCGACGATGCACGCGCTGCAGACCTGCGTCGAAGCCGATGTCGAGGTCCTGGTCGCGTCGCGGCCGGGCCATGGCAACTCGGGCGGCGCCGGTCCGCTCGCCGGGGGCGTCGATCCCGACAGCCTCGTCGCGGGCGGGGGTGCGAGCCAGCTCCGCGAGGCGATCGACCGCGCGCTCGGCGGCATCGAGTACTTTTGCTTCGAGGTCTGGGGCAAGGCTCGCGCGAATGCGGACGCCCGCACGCGCGCGCTCGAGGACGCGTCGCGGCTGGCGGCGCGGGTCGAGAACCCGCTCAAGCGGGACCTGGTGATCGACACGCTCGCGAAGGCGCTCGAGATCGAGACCGGGGTCGTGCGCTCGGCGGTCGCCCGCGCCAGTGGAAGGGGCCCCCAGGGCGGCTCGAGCGGCCCGAATAGCTATGGCCGGCGCCCCGACCCTGCACAAACCCCTGCACAAACCCCGACTCCGGCCGGACCTATAAAGACGGTCGCGCCCCTGACCGAGGAGCTCGAGGTCATCCAGGTCTTGACCGACCACCCGGCGTTGATCGCAAGCCCCGAAGCAGACAGAGCTTTTTGGCTCTTGACGGACGAAACGCTTCGCGCCATGTATTCCGCGGCTCGGGACGGCCAGTCCTTCCTGGAGCTTGCCCCCGTGCACCTCCCCCCGCCGATCGCGAAAGCCGTGCTGTCCGGAAAGTACACCGAGCATAAGGATCCGCGCGCGGTGCTGATCGCGCTCGCGAACAACCTCGAGCTCCGTAAGGCAAAGCTCGAGGCGGTGAGCCTCCAAAAGAAGCTCTCCGACGGAAAACGCGGTACGAGCGATCGAGAGCTGGCGCGCGCCGAGGCGCAGCTCGCCGTGGCACGCAGAATTGGCGACCTCGAGCAGGCCGAACGGCTCGAGGCCGAGATCTCGTCCAAACGAAAAAAGGCAGAGTAAATGGCGAAGTCCCCGACGAAGACGAAGACCGCTGCGAAGACGTCCCCGGCCAAGCCGGCAGCCCTTGCGGCTCCTGGCAAGGACGCCAAGGCGAAGGCGGCTCCGGCCAAGCCTGGCTCTGGGAAAGACGAGAAGGTCAAAAAGCTCGGCGCCCCTGCGCCGGCCGCAGGGTCGATCAAAGCTTCGGCCGCGAAGCCCGCCGCGAAGCCGGCCAAGTCCGGGAAGCCGGCCAAGGCGCGCGACGAGGAAGACGGCGACGGTGCCGGCGACAGCGAGGAAGAGGACGACGACTTCGCGCCGCCCAAGGCGAAGGCCGGCAAGCCCGGCAAGCCCGGCCCCGGTGGCAAGGCGCAGGCGATGCCCGACCTGCTCGACGACGACGATGTCGTGGCGCCGGCCGGCGATTTCGGCGACGACGAAGAGGACGAGCTCGACGATCGCCGCGGTGCGCGCAGCTCGTCGGCCGACGCCGACGCCGCCGCCCTCGCCGAGGAGGGCCGCAGCACCAAGAAGGGTCGCGGCAACAACAACAACAACGCCGCGACCAGCGCGAAGGACAAGCTGATCGAGCTCGGCAAGCAGAAGGGCTTCGTCACCTACGACGAGGTCAACGACGCGATGCCCGAGGACGTGGTCTCGACCGACCAGATCGACAGCTGGCTGTCGGCGCTCGGCGATCACGGCATCGAGGTCGTCGACGGCGCCGGTGGCCGCCGTCCCGACATCGTCGATCAGGCGCCGAAAGAGGCCGGCGGCCTCATCGGCGACAAGGAAGAGAAGGAAGAGGTCGACGAGGACGAAGAGTACGCGTACTCGCGCACGAGCGATCCCGTCCGCATGTACCTGCGCAAGATGGGCTCGGTGTCGCTGCTGACGCGCGAGGGCGAGGTCGAGATCGCCAAGCGCATCGAGGATGGCGAGCGCAAGATGCTCCAGGCCGTGCTCAACAGCTCGGTCGCCGTCGAGGAGTTGCTCGAGATCGGCGAGCGCCTCCGCAAGGGCAAGGTCCGGGTCAAGGATGTCGTCAAGGACATCGACGAGGACGAGGCCGAGTTCAACGAGCAGTTCTACGTCGAGCGCGTCTGCAAGATCATCGACAAGGTCCGCAAGCTCCAGCGCGATACCGAGAAGCTCGAGGAGAAGCTCGACGAGAAGGGCGGCTCGGACGGCAAGAAGAAGAAGGTCAAAGAGGCGCAGAAGGCGAACCGCGCGCAGATGTTCGAGGACCTCTCGGACCTCCGCCTCAACAAGCC
>JBDTEH010000192.1:0-7610 GCA_039922635.1 Kofleriaceae bacterium
CGACTTTCTGTTGCGCGCGATCCATCCGCTGACTAGATTGTGTGTACATCTCCTGCTGCTTCGGTAGTAGGACGCGCGGCTCCCTCGATGGAAGTCTTGGGGGCCGTTGCTTTTTTCGGCTGTTTTGGGGTGTCTGGGGTGTCTGTGAAGGTCAACGTTTACGTCGATGGTTTCAATCTCTACTACCGGGCACTGAAATCTCAGCGTGCTGCGGATGGATCGCTTCTGAAGTGGCTCGATCTCAACAAGTTGGTTTCAGCACTGTTACCGGCCTACACGATCGGGCGGATCCGATACTTCACCGCGCAGGTCATCGCGTTGCCATCGGACCCTGATGCTCCGCAACGCCAGCAAATCTACTTTCGCGCGTTGCGCACATTGCCGAATGTGTCGATCCATCTCGGCTATTTTTCGGCGACGAAGAAGTGGGCGCGGCTAGTAACACCGCTCCCAGACGGCACGAAGACCGTCCAAGTTCACAAGACCGAGGAAAAGGGTTCCGACGTGAATCTTGCCTCGTACTTGCTCCTCGACGGTTTTAACAACGACTACGACGAGGCTGCCGTGATCACGAACGACTCGGATCTCGTTGAGCCGATCAGAATCGTTCGCGACAGTCTTAAGAAGCCAGTCCTTGTGCTGGAACCCCGAAGCGACGGCCGCAGATCGAAGGAGCTGAAGGATGTCTCGACGAACCAGAAACCGATCCGCGTTGGCGTCTTATCAGCCTCGCAGTTCCCACCAACCCTGACCGATGCAGTCGGCACGTTTCGCAAGCCACCAAGCTGGTAGTCCCGCCCGTCCGGTACAAAACCGGTACAACGGCACTGAACAGGCTAGCCATCCGCCCGAGAAGGCGGCGCTTTCAACCCGTACTTCTCCATCTTGTAGATCAACGCGCGGCGCGACAGGCCGAGCCGGCGCGCGGCGCGGGTCTGGTTCTGCGCGTCGGCCTCGAGCGCGGCGACGATCGCGGCGCGCTCGACCTCGGCGAGGTGGCCGCGCATGTCGGCGGCGGAGGCGACCGGGCGCACGCGCTGCGCGGCGTCGCGGAGCTTCTCGGGCAGGTCGGCGGCTTCGATCATCTCGCCGCACAACACGAGCGCGCGTTCGATCGCGTTGCGGAGCTCGCGGACGTTGCCGGGCCAGGCGTAGCCGGTGAGCGCGTCGCGCGCGGACTCGGTGAGCGCGGGCGTGGGACGCCCTTGCTCGGCGGCGGTGGTGCGCGCGAAGTGCTCTGCGAGCGGCACGATCTCGGCGGCGCGATCGCGCAGCGGCGGCACGACGAGCGTGAAGCCGCCGATCCGGAACATGAGATCTTGGCGGAACCGGCCGCCGCGGACGTCGGCCTCGAGATCGCGGTGGGTCGCGGCGATCAGGCGCGCGTTGGTCGCGACCTCGGTGGTGCCGCCGACCCGGGTGATCACCTTGCGCTCGAGCACGCGCAGGAGCTTGGCCTGGAGCGCGAGCGGCATCTCGCCGATCTCGTCGAGGAACAGGGTGCCACCGTCGGCGGCCTCGAAGAAGCCGACCTTGCGGCGATCGGCGCCGGTGAACGCGCCGCGTTCGTAGCCGAACAGCTCGGACTCGAGCAAGGTCTCGGGCAGCGCGGCGCAGTTGAGCTTGATCAGCGGCTTGTCGCGGCGCGCGGAGCGCTGGTGGATCGCCTCCGCGACGAGCTCCTTGCCGACGCCGGTCTCGCCGAGGATCAGGCAGGTCATCGCGGTGTCGGCGATCCGGTCGACGAGCGAGTACACGCGCCGCATCGCGGGATCGAGGAGGATCGGTTCGCCGGGCGCGAGCTCGACCGGCGGGCTGGTGGTGCGGCGGCGATTACCGCTGCGCAGGCGGGCGCGAAGCTCGCCGATCAGCGTCTCGACGGTCGTCCCGTCCTCGGGACACACCGCGAGCGCCGAGGTCACGGGCGTGTTCGCGGCGCGCGCGAAGTCGAGCAGGCGCTCGAGCGCGGCCTCGCCGCTGGCGCGGTCGAGCTCGGGCAAGATCACGAGGTAGTCATCGCCGGCATCCTCCGCGAGCAGATCCATCGGGCGCAGCGAGCGCGCCATCGCGTCGATCACCGCTTCGCCGGCCACGCGCACGATCGCGAGCGCGAGTGGGCGGTGGTAGCGCACCGAGCGATCGACCTCGGCGACCAGCCGCGCTTCGCCGCCGGTGTCGTCCGCGATCGGGCTGGCGGCGCGCAGGCTGCTCGCGAGCCCGACGACCGCATAGATCGATCCGATCTGGAGCTCGTCGCCGTTCGCGAGCTTGCGTGGACCCTCGATCTTGTCGCCGTTGACGCGCGTGCCGTTCCTGGAGCCGAGATCCTCGACCTCGAGGTCGTCGCCGGTGCGCCGCACCTTCGCGTGCATGCGCGACACCTTCTCGCTATCGACGTGGATCGTCGCCGCGCGGGAGCGGCCGAACGTGACATCGATTCCATCGGGCAGGTCGACGACGCGCGAGCCCGCTTGTTCGACGTGCACGACGAGGAACGCGTGGGGGGCGTTACGGGTGGCCAGGAACGTCCCGGCCTCCTGCGTGAGTGGCTCGTCTACCATGCGGTTGTACGAATCGTGCACACTAGTCGAACCGTGCGCACGTGGTGGTGCCGGGAATTCACGATCTTGGAGGTTGTTCTGACTGGTCCCCTCATTGCACGATGCGGGCGCATGCAGGGTGTGGTCCGAACGTGCCTCCTCCTCGGAGGTATCGCCGCGTGCCACGCAGCGGATCCGAACAACACGGTGGATGCCGCGCCGCCGATCGGCGATGGCTCGAACATGGTCGATGAAGGCCTGCAACTGACATGGTCGAGCTCGCCCGCGATCCCGGGGATGGCCACGGACGACGTCACGGTGTCGAGCCTGCTGTTCCGGATCTCGAACCTGCGCGTGATCGGCGACGCCGGCCCAGGGGACGATCGGACCTCGGTGAATTCGATCCAGGTCGCGTGGTCCCAGGGCGCGACGCCGCCGGCGGTGGACTTCGCGAACGCGCCGACCGGCCTGTACTCGCACCTCGTGTTCCTGGCCGACGGCAACCTCACCGATTACTCGTACGAGATCACGGGCACCGCGAAGGTCGGCGGCAACGTCATGCCGTTCGCGATCCACGATCGGTCGCCGCTGCCGATCAGCCTCGATACCAGCACGACGCTCGAGCCCAACCAGGCGACGTCGCTCGCGATCGTGGTTCACCTCGATCAGGCGCTGCAGTCGGTCGACTGGAGCAAGCTCGGCACCAACAACGGCACGCTCACGCTCGACACGTTCGACAGCGCCATGAGCGACTTCCGCGGCAAGATGATCAACAACGTGTTCTCGACCGATCATTCCGACGGCCGCACTGACTCGCACTGACTCGCACTAGGCGAGCGCGACGAGATCCTCGAACGCGCTGTAGTACGCGCGCCGGAACGCGGCGAGCGTCGCGGCTCCGGCGCTCGCGCGATGGGTGACGAGGTTGCGCACGGCCGCGAGCGTGTGGAGGCGATGGGCGAGCCCGATCGTCCGCTCGCTGCTCTTGGCCGAGAGCTTGAACAGGTTGCGAAAGCCGCTCTGCGGATGGTCGACCGCGAACAGCACGAGCATGCGCGCCCACTCGGTGACCGACAGCGGCGAGTCGAGGCGCTTGCGACGATGTTCCTGGAGCTCGCGCACCGCGTTCGGCACCGCGCGCAACGGGATCTCGACCTTCGCGGTGCCGACCTCCACCGGGTCGCGCCACTTCGGCTCGATCCAGCGCGAGAAGCCGCCCCAGCTGCCACCGATCACGCGATCGACATAGTCGTAGAGGGTCTCTGGATCGCGCTGCAGCCCGGCGAGCCGCGGTCCGAGCCACGCGTGGACGTAGTTCTCGAGCACCTTCATCCACAGCGTGATCGGAGGCGAGAGATCGCTATCGGTCTGCGCCGACGTCGTGTGGAACAACGACTCCGCGGTGCGCAGGGAGCGCACGAGGCCGTCGAACCCGGAGAGCTTGGTGAGCTGGGCGAAGCTGGGGAACGCCTGGGCGATCTCGCCGTCGACGTCGATCGCGGGCGCCGCGCTCCCGGTGTGCGCGAAGCTCGCGATCTTCAGGTGGACGAGCGCCTCGAAGGCGGCGTCGTCGGCGCTGACCTTGGCGAGCGCGTCCTCGATCACGGGCGCGAGCTGGGCCGCGTGAGCCGGCGGGATCTGGATCGCCCAGGCGAGCGCCCCGCGGGCGGCGGGATCGCCGTCGCCCGCGACGTACTTGATCGCCTGCGCGAGCGCCTCGGCCGTGCCGAGCCGGAGCAACCCGGCCGCGGCGCGCTCGTGGACGGTCGCGTCGTCGTCCCGAAACGCGGCGAGCAACGCCGGCTCGCTCGCGGGATCCGCGAGCTTGCCGAGCGCCCACACCGCGGCGCCACGGACGGTGGCGGCGGCGTCGGCCGCGAGCGGCACGAGCTGCGCGGCCGGCACCGCACCGGCGAGCAACCCGGCGATCTCGGCGCCGGCCTCGCGCATCCGCGGGTGGGGGGCGGTCAACAGCTGCGCGGCGCGGCCGGCGAGGGGCGCGAGGGCGTCGGCGCTCGGCTGCGCCGCGATCAACGCGTTCGAGGCCGCGCCGAGCACGCGCGGGTCGTCCTCGCGCCGCACCGCGGCGACGACCTCGGTGATCACGCCGGGCATGCCGAGCTCGCCGAGCGCGACATAGCCGGCGAGGCGGAGCTCCGCGGGCTCGGTCGCGGCGCACAGCTTCGCGAGCGCGGGTGCGAGCTGGTCGAGGCCGAGGTTGCCGGCGACGTAGGCCGCGCGCCGCCGCACCATCGGATCGCGGTCACCGAGCATGGGACCGACGAGCTTCGCGATGCTCGAGACATCGGCGCGGTCGCCGGGCCGGCGCGCGAGCTGCAACGCCCACAACAGCGCGCCGCGGATCGCCGGCGAGGCCGCGGTGGCGAGCGCGCCGATCCGCTCGACGAGCTCGGTCGAGGTCGTGAACGCGCCCATCGCCTGGACCGCGGCCGCGCGGAGCTGGTCATCGCCGGTGCCGGTGGCGAGCTTGCCGAGCTCGTCGCGTTCCCAGGCTTGATCGGCCTCGATCGCTCCGATCGCACGCGCGCGGACCTCCGCGGACAGATCTTCGCGCGCCGCGAGCGCCAGCAGATACCGCGTGATCTCGGGCTCGCGGATCTCGCCGAGGATCTGGATCACGCCGGCGGCATCTTCGCCGAGCAGCACCTCCGCTTGCTCGAGCACGCTCGCGACCGGGAGCGTGCGTAGCCGCCGCGCGAGCTGCGCGCGCACCGCTCGATCGGGCTCGCTGAGCGCGACCAGGAAGCGCTCCGCCGGATCGCGATCGCGCTCGGCCTTCAACGCGCGCGACGCGAAGCTCGCCGCGAGCCGGGTCTCCGCGAGGTCGCTGCGCGCGAGCCGGCGTAACACCGGCAACACCTCGAGCGCGCCGAGCTCCGAGAGGTAGCGCACCGCCGCGATCTGGACCTCGGGCTCGAGGGCACCGGCGAGCATCTCGAGCACCGACGCGCGCGCCGCCGGCGATCGGATCTCGGTGAGCGCCGCGAGCGCACCCTGGGCCTCGTCGGGCTCGTGGAGCGCGATCGCGACCAGCCGGTCGACCGCGCTCGCCGCGCCCATGCGGCCGAGCGCACCGATCGCGGCGCGCCGCAACCGAGGCGCGATGGCCTGGTCGGTGAACGCCGCGACCGCCTCCTCGAGCGCAGGGAACCCGAGGCCCCCAGCCGCCTGGAGCGCCGCCGCGGCGATGGTCTCGTCGCGATCCGAGAGCCGGCGGTGGACGAACGGCAGCAGCCAGAGGTTGCGAAACCCGCGGCCCATCGCCGCGATCACGCCACGCCGATCCGCGGCCGTATCGGCGACGCGCGCGGCCTCGAGCAGCGCGAACGCCGCGCGCTCCGCGACCTCCCATTCGGCCCCGAGCGCGCGCCCGGCGAGATCGCCGAGCAGCTCGCACGCGTCGAGCCGTGCGTTCCGCGTCGGTGCCTCGAGCGCGGCGACCGCGAGCACGGCGGCGACCTCCGAGGGCGATGCCGCTCCGTGCTCGAGCTTCGATCGCAGCGTGCGCGCGCTGTCATCACCCATCCTCGAACAGTATCATCGCCGCGCCGTGCTCTCGCCCCTTCGCTTCACCTTGCCCATCCAGGTCACGTCCGCCGACATCGACGAGCTCGGCCACGTGTCGAACCAGGTCTACCTGCGCTGGGTGCTCGAGGTCGCGACCGCGCACTCGTCGCACCTCGGCTGGAGCCACGCCGAGTACCGCGAGCTCGGCGGGATCTTCGTCGTGCGCCGCCACGAGCTCGACTACCTCGCGCAGGTCCGGCTCGGCGACGAGGTCCGCGCCGAGACCTGGGTCCCGTCGTGGAGGCTCGCGTCGTGCATCCGCGCGACCGAGCTGGTCCTCGCCGACCGTGTCGTGCTGCGGGCGCAGACCACGTGGGCGTTCATGGACCTCGCGACGGGCCGACCGATCAAGATCCCCGACGAGCTACGCGCGCTATTCGGCTAGCACGCGCACGCAGCGCGCGATCGCGACGGCGAGCCGCTCGGGCTGCTCGAGCGTCGGATCGTGGCCGGCGCCCTCGATCGGCTCGAAGTGCTTCGTCGGCAGGCCCCGAGCGATCGCGATGTACTTGGCGTCCTCGGCGCCCGCGAGCAGCGCGATCCGATCGCGGTGCGCGGGGATCACGGATCCGTAGTCGGGCATCGCCCCGAGCCCCATCTGCTCGAGGCTCTGCGCCAGCTGCTCGGGGTCGAGCCTGCGGCGGCGGGCGTGGCGCTCGGCGCGATGCGCGGCCTCGACCTTCGCCTGGGTCGCGAACAGCGGTTGCTGCTCCCACGCGGTGATGAACGCATCGAGCCCGTCGGTCCGCAGCATCCGCGCCCACGCGGCATCGAACTGCCGGCGCTCCGCGCGCTCGGCCTCCGCGATCCCTGGGTTGACCCCGATCAGCACGGCGAACGCGACGCGGCCGGTCGCGACCAGCCCGAGCGCGACGCGCGCGCCGAGCGAGTAGCCGACCGCGCAGTCGCAGCCGGCGCACGCGTGCGCGATCGTCACGAGGTTGGTGTCCCAGCCGTCGAGTACCGGGCCGCCTGTGGCGTGGCCGGGCAGCGCGATCGCGCGGGGCTCCGCGGGGAGCTTCCAGTGATCCACGACCTCGTCCCAGTTGGCCGGGTCGCCGGTGAAGCCGTGGATCAACGCGCAGCGCATCAGGTGATCGGGAGCATCGGCGCGACGACGAGCTTGATAAACTCCTGGCGCGTCGACTCGTGCTCGAGGAAGACGCCGCGCACGCCGCTGGTCACGAGCCGGGCCTCGTGGGCGCCGACGCCGCGCGCCGCCATGCACATGTGCAAGCCCTCGATATAGACCGCCGAGCCCTGGCTCTGGAGCTGGTGGTGGAGGATATCGGCGAGCTCGTGGGTGAGGTCCTCCTGGAGCCGTGGGCCGCGCGCGATCAACCGCGCGAGCCGCGACAGCTTCGACAGGCCGAGCACCTTCTCGGTCGGGATATACGCGAGCGAGATCGTGTAGATCACCGGCAGCAAGTGATGGGGGCACACCCCGAAGCACCGGTTCTGCTTCGAGATCACCATCTCGGT
>JBDTEH010000193.1:0-27605 GCA_039922635.1 Kofleriaceae bacterium
GCTGCGCGGCGACGAGCTTGGCGTCGTCCATCTCGCCCGGTTGCTGGCTGAGCGGGACGTTCGCGTGCTGCATGCGCGTGACGTAGAGCTTGCGTACGAACGCCTTCTGGATCTCGCCCTTGATCGCGACCTGGACCTTGCCGGTGGCGGTGGTCGCGATCGTCGTGCCGGTCAGGAGGAGCTCGCCGAGCTGATCCTGAGACAGGCCGGCGAAGGTCTGGACCCACTCCTGCGCCTCGACACTGTCGAGGATCGCCTTCTTCTGGGTCTCGTCCTTGCCCTCCTCGGCGAACAGGGCGTAGGCATCGGCCGTCTGATCCGGCGTCGGCTTGAGCTGATCGATCTTGTTGACGGCCGCGTCGTCGACATTGGCTCGCTCCGCGGTGTGCGGCTTGGTCTCGAGGTCGGCGGACGCTTGGGCCGGGCGCACACCGGATGCGAGCACTTGCTCGAGGTGCGCGCTGACCTTGGCGGCCTGCTCCTTGGTCCGCTGCTCGAACGCGGGGCGCAGGAGCTCGGGCGCCAACTTCTCGGCGTCGCGTGTCTGTTCGAGATCCTTGAAGCCGTGCTCGATCTTGCTGATCTCCGCCTGGACGTCGCCGGGCAGCACCTCGCCGCCGTAGTGCTCGTAGTCGGGCTCGATCGCGATGCCGCTTTGCTTCGCGAGCTGGTCGAGCTGTTCGCCCAGCACCAGCGCCTCGCCGTCCTGCTTCGACACCCACTCGAGGTAGCCGTTCGGGATGTCTCCCACATCGGTCGGGTTCGGATCGCCGGGCTTCCATCCCGCCGCCTCGAGCTTCTTCTTGATGCGCGACGCCAGCACGAACTGCCGCACCGTCGGATGACTGCCGAGCAACAGGCCCATCGCGAGCTTCTTGAACCCCATCTTCTTGATGTTGCCGTAGACCTCCGGCATCGCCTCGGCGATGTCGAGCAGCGCCTCGGGCGTGTTCACGAGCGCCTCGGCCGTGCCGACCGGATCGGTGACCACGTCGAGCACCATGTCGAGCGCCTTGAGCAGCTCGCCGGCGCCTGGGATGAGGATGAGCAGCTTCTTGAAGTACGACGGCGCGACCGCGAACGTGATGCCGTAGAACGTCCGCTCGCCCGTGGCCCCCGCGACCGGCACGCCGATCGCGCAGCCGACGAGCGGGATGTATGCGTGGCCGAGATGGAGCGCCTCCTCGAGCTGTCCCTTGAGCTCGCCGGCGCTCGGGAAGCGCACGTCGAGCGTCGCCTGTTCGAGCGTCTTGGGAGCGAGGACCGCGCCGAGCAAGGCCGACAGGCCGAAGACGCTGGCGACCGGACAGGAGTACGCCGCGTCGTCGTCGGTCCCCTTGGCGCCCTTGGTGAACGTCACCTTGAAGCGGTCGGTCGCGAACGAGCCCTCGATGCGGTCCGGGACGAGCTGGCCGGCGCCGAGCTCGAGCCCGCCGTCGTGGTCGTCGTGGAGGTTGTTGATGAGGTCGATGATCTGATCGAGCGTCCACCCGACCTTGAGGTCGAGCTCGCGGTGCTTGCCGGAGGCGGTGTCGTAGTTGAGGCCGGCCTCCATCTCCAGGCCTTGCGCGGACACGTCGAGCGCCGTCTTGATGTGGGACGACCCGCCCTTCTTGACCTCGTCCTTGGTCGACCACTTGCGATGGTTGGGGAGCAAGTGGGCGAGCAGCGCCTCGAGGTCGAGCGTCAGCGTGAGCTCGCGGCCGTCGGCGATCTCGCCGTTGGCCAGATTCCACACCGTCGCCACCGCGCGGACCTCGCGCTTGTCCGCGTTGTCGAGCCGCGAGCGCTCGGCGTGGAACTCGATCAGCTGGTTGTCGTCGAGGCCGATCGCGGTCAGCGGCGACTTCAGGATGCCCGGCAGCGCGCCGATCGCGTGGGCGTGCTTCGGCGGCTCCGGCGGCGTGCCGAGGGCGTGCATCTCGAGCGCCATCGCCTCGGTGCCGACCCGCATGTCGTCCGGCAACAGGCTCGCCGTGTTGCCGCCGACGATCGCGGCCAGGTGATGCCAGCCGTACGACGCATAGATGTGGTCGGGCTGGCTCTCGGCGCCGCGCTCCACGGTCAGGCCGCGCTCGCTCGCGCGTAGCTTCCAGCTGCCGTGTCCGTCTTGCTTGTCGCGCTTGAACGCGGCGGCGGCGGCCGCGGCGGTCTTGTCGGCGAGCTCGTGCGCGCGCTGCTCGAGGCCGTGGACCAGGTCCTTATCGAGCGTGAGCTCGACGCCGCTGCGGGTCCCATCCGGGTGCGGCGCCGATGCGAGCGCGATGCGCGGTGCCTCGCGCAGGTCGTGCGCGGCGAACACGAACGCCTGATCGCTACCGAGCGCGTGCTTCGCCCAGTCGAGGCCCTCGAGTGGGATCGGTGCACCGCGCTGGGTGAGCCCCGAGAGGTCGATCTGGTTCGACAGCTCGAGCGTGCCCTCCTTGCGCTCGGCGACGACCTCGTCGGGAACGAGGCTCGCGAGCGACGGATCGGCCAGCAGGCTGTCGAGCCGCCAGGCCGCATGTCCGTGGAGCTCGGCGCTGTTGGCCTTACCGAAGGACACCACGAGCATCCCCTTGGCCATCGTGGCGCGAGCGTCGATCGAGAGCCCTGCATCCGCGTGGACCGGTCCGAGCGCACCGACGAGCTTGCCGAGCTCCCCCGCATGGATGCGGATCTCGAGCCCGCGGTCACTGCCCTCCACCGATGCGAACAGCACGGCGTCGTTCTTGGTCGCGTCGTGGTCGAGGTACAGGCTGGCGTGGACGTGCGCGTTGTCCGCGAGCCCGAGCGGGGAGCGCAGCCACGCCGGCGCCGTGACGGCGGTGCTGACCGCCGGGTGGCCCTTCGGCCGGGGCACGCGCACCTTGCCGACCGGCTCTGCGTCGCCCTTCTTGGCGGGCGACGCATCGTCGCCGAGCGAAACCTCGGCGACCTCGTGGCCCTTGACGTCGACATCGGCGTGGAGCTCGACCGGCACCAGATCTTCCATCGCGACGCCGTCGAACAGCTTCTTGAGATCGAACCCGGCGCGCGTGCCCTGCGGCTTGCCGCGCCCGAACACGCGCAGCACGCCGTCGCTGCCGAGCTTGAACTCGAGCTCGTGCACCTTGTCGCCGACCCAGTGGCCCATGCTGCGCAGCGGCGCGAGCAGCTTCTCGAGCGGAAGCTCGAACTGCAGCGAACGATCGCCATCGCCGAACAGGTCGCCGAGGTACAGCGACAGCCCGATGCGGAGCTCGTCGAGATGGAAGCGGACGTCGAGTCCGTCCGGCAGCTTCAGGTGCGGCAGCCCGGCGAGCAACCCGCCGAGATGCGGCAGCCGGAAGCCGAGGTCCGGGAAGCCCTTGCCATGATGGAACGACAGCGAGACGCCCGGCAGCTTCGGGAGCTTGAAGTCGATGTCGGGAACGAGCGCGCCGAGATCGAGGTCCACGCCGAGGTGCGGCAGCTGGAGCGCGAGGTTCCACGCGAGCTTGAGACCGGGGAGCTCGATCTGGAGGACACCGTCGCCGACCGTCTTGAGATAGCGAAAGATCTGCGCCGCGATCTGGTCGATCTGCGACCACAGGTCGGTGCCGCCGCCGGCCTGGAAGTGCAGCTGGTCGGCGATCCACTGCAGCGCGCGCGTGCCGAGGTCACCGAGCTTGCGCAGACCGTGGAGCAGCGCCGACGGATGGACGCTCGCGAGCGCGCCCTCTTGCATCGCCGGGTCCTTCGCGATCGCGAGCGACAGGGCATCCGGAGCCTTGTAGATCGCCGCATGGAGGTCCGCGCCTCCGTCGTGGAACAGCCCGTCGCGCAGCCGCTTCGACGCGAAGTCGACGCGCGTCAACAGGTCGCCCTGCGGCGTCAACGCGCCGTACTGCACCCCGCCGAGACCCTCGACGTCGACGTGCGCGTTCGCCGGAACCACCGCGGTCCAGTCATGCGCGCCGAGCAACTGTTCGAGCTTCCACTCGGCGAAGCCGCTGACCTTGCCGGCGTTGCCATTGGCGCCGACCTTCGATGGCATCGCGAGCTTGCCGAAGTTGACGCGCGGGCCGTCCTTGCTGAGCTCCTCGTCGAGCGCGACGGCGAGATCGCCGGCGGTGATGTGCAGCCGCTTGAGCTCGTCGAGCTGGCGCGTCAGCGCCGTCGCGATGCCGTGCATGTTCACGCTCGTGCGCAGCGCCTGATCGTGCGCGTACAGCGTGCTCTTCGCCTGCGTCCACAGCGTGAGCTCCTCGCCGTTGCGGATCAGCTCGACCTCGACGGGCGCTCCGGGTGTCAGTGCGAGGACCTCCGCGAGCCGCGGCGGCGCGGCGAGGCCATCGCGCCGCAGGACGGTCTTGCCTTCGGGGCGCCGCGGCGACGCCTTGCCGGCGGGCTGCTTGGCATCGTCACCGTTCTCGTGCACCTCGCCGAGCTCGAGGCTGCCGGCGGCTCCGGCGGCGTAGCGCAGCTCGGTCGGCGCGAGATCCGTCGCGTCGGCGCCGTCGAGCAGCCGCAGCAGGTGGAAGCCGATCATCGCGCCGTCCGGATCGTGCTTGTCGTAGAACCGGAGCACGCCGTCGCCGCCGAGGTGGACGTAGCGCTGGACCCAGTCCTTCGTGGTCTTCATCTTGCCGAGCAGCCAGCGGCCGGCCTGGTCGACCTTCGCGAGCAGCTTCTCGAGATGGAGCTCGAAGCCGATCGCCAGGTCGCCGAGGTCGGGGACCAGCTTGCCGAGGTCGACGCCTAGCCCGAGCGACAGGTCACCCGACAGGTGCAACGATAGCTCGAAGTCCGGCAGCTTCGGCATCGAGACCGAACCGAGCATCCCGCGGATGCGATCCCACGGGATGCGGAAGCCTCCGAAGCTCGGCCTCGCAAGCCACGGAAAATGCAGTCGGGGCAGCGCGCCGAGCGAGATGCTGCCGAGGTCGAGGTGGAACCCGCTCGGAACCAGGCTCGCCCAGTCGAAGTGCCCGCCGCGAAACAGGCGAGGGAGCTGGAGCTTGAGATCGAAGTCGAAGAACGTTCCCGGCATCTCGGGGAGCTCGAAGTGCAGCTTGCCCGCGAGCATCTTCACGAAGTCGACGGCGCCGGCCTTGATCCGCGCCGCCAGGCTCTCGACCCACGCGACGGCTTGCTTGCCAAACGGCTTCATCTTCTCGAGCACGTAGCCAACGTCGAGGTGCGCGACGATGCCGGTGCGCGCCTCGGCGCTCGGCTTGATCGCGACGCGCAGCACGCCGGCCTCGTAGAACGCGCCGCCGACGATCGCACCGGCCTTGCCCGGTTCGATCCCGAGCGTCGCCGCGAGCCGGTCGTCGGGTGGTAGCTCGAACCAGCCGCCGAGCGGCTCGCCCGGGATCGCCGCATCGGCCTTGACCTGATCGTCGCCGAACACGCGTAGGCCGCCCGCCTTGCCGAGGAGAATCTGGGCCTCGACCGGGCGCAGGCCCGCATACGAGCCATGCCCGAGGCCCGTGACGAGCCGGCCGAGGTCGAGCACCGCAAAGCTCTGGTCTTGCGCGTTGCCCCACAGATCGATGCGCAGGCGATGGCCCGTTTGCTTCGCGATCTGGGGCAGCCGGTGCAGGAACATTTGCGCATCGCCGAGCTCCTTGACCGCCTCGGCACCGACGAGCGCCTCGGCGACCTGTTCCGCGGTCGCGCTCGCGATCCAGTGATCGGCACCGACGCCGAGCTCGATGATCAGTCGATCGCCGGCGACGACGAGCCGCGCCTCGACGTGCGCTGCGACGCCGATCTCGATCCCGGGGACGTGCGCGACGACGGCTGCGTCGAGCTGGACGCGCGCGACCTCGGTGCCCTGCACCGGTCCGCGCTGCGCTTGCCAGCGCGCGTCGAGCGCATCGTGACGTTCGGACGCGGCCGGCGCCACGAGCTCCGCCGCGTGCTCCGGGGCTGCGGACCTTGGTGCCACGGTGGCGTGCTTCGAGCGCGCCATGGCGAGCGACGCACGCCGCCGGGCATCGTCGAGAAACGCGAGCAGCCGCGCGCGGCGCGCCGGGATCATGCGCGCGACCGCCGCGACGATCGGATCCCCAGGCTGCTGCTTGTGGAGACGCTTCGCGAGCTGCGCGCATTCGTCCGCATCCAGCACGGCGAGCTCCGAGAGCAGCGCGCGCTCCTTGTGCTCGTGCCCGGCCTTTGCGGGCCCAACGATCGGCTCGCGCAGGATCGCGAGGATCTCCGCTTCGCGCGCGCATGGGGCCCATCCGCGGGGCGCGGTGGTCATCGTGGCGGCAGTGGTGCGCGCATCGGTGAACACCTGTTCGCTGCGTTCGAGTCGCGTGCGCGCCTCCGCCGTCGCGTCGCTGGCGCATTCGCGCGCCTTCTCGACCGCGCGTTCGGCGAGCGCCAGATCATGGTCGAGGCGCCGGCGCGCCTCGTGCCACCGCGCCGGCTCGTTGCCGTCGGCCGCCCGCCGGACCTGTTCGAGCGATCCGGTCAGGCCATCGACCTCGCGCGCGGTCGCGATGATCGTCTCGAGCGCACGCTCCTGCGGCGTACGCACCACCTCGGGAGCCGTATTGTGGCTTGCCGCCGGGGCATGACCGGCCGTGTGCTCCGGCCCACGAGATGCAAACTCGCTCACCGGTCACCGCCAGACGTAGTTGGGGCGTGCCTCGCGCGGCCACCGGCGCCCCCGACGAGCTCGATCGTACTTCTACCGTCGTGCCGACTCATCTGACCCGCCCTGTGACGCCGCGATACTACGATCAAAACGGCCGATTCCTGCGCGTAGCCAGCCATGGTGTCGATATCGACCCTCGTCACGCCGGGTTGCGTGACTACCGCGCAGATCGACAAGATTCCGAAATGCCGGCCGAATTACTCGAATTACTCGAACTACTCGAATTACTCCGGGTCGACGGTCTGCGCCGCCTGCCACAGCTCGAGAAACCTGTCGCGTACGGTGGGGTCGAGCGACTCGATCATCTCGCGTTCGAGGTGGGTCGCGCGAACAAGCTCGAGCACGTCGGCGAGATCACTGCGCGGCGATGAAGTCGGCGACATCGCCGACGCGCAGCGCGAGCAACTCGGGCTGCGGCTTGGTCGTCAACCACGACACGAAGTCGATGTCGGGCCAGCGCTCCTGGATCAGCTCCGCGAGCGCGATGAACTGGATGCTCTCGAACGCGAGCTCGTCGCGGAACGAGCTGGTCGCTTCGATCCCGAAATGATCGTCGCCGATCACCGACGTGATCATGGTGGCGAGCTCGGCCACGGTCTCGGTCTGGGTCATGCGTTGTCCGGAAGCGCGGCGGTGACGGGGCCGGGCGAGGTCGCGGGTGGCAGCTGCACGTCGGTCGCGAGCCCGATGCGCGACAGGCCTCGGATCACGGCCCACGAAGTATCGAGCTCGCCGTCGAGCCCGTGGCGCGCGCTGCGCGGCCAGCGGTGGTGCGAGTTGTGGCTCGACTCGCCGTGGGTGAGCAGCGCGAGCCACCCCACGTTGCGCGAGCGATCGCGGGTCTGGTGCGGTCGCGTGCCGACGCCCTCGGTGTGGCACGCCGAGTTCACGATCCACGTCGCGTTGTTGAGCACCAGGTGGAGCGCCCACAGCCACAGCAGGCCCCACCAGCCCGCGATCCACCACGCCGCCGCGACTTGCAGCGCGAAGCACGCGGTGATCACGAGCGGCACATCCATCCAGCGCATGAAGCGCTCTTTCTCGAGGTCGCGCGCCATCGCGCGCCAGATCGGCGGCCGCTTGCCGGCGAGCCGCTGCACGTCGACGATCAAGAACCGCGCCTGCAGCCCGAACCCCGACAGCGCGAACAGGGCGCTCGCGATCGGGTTCGTCGTGCCGCACAACCAGCCGGCGTGCGCGTACCAGAACCCCTTGGTCGGCGTGTGCGGATCCGCCGGCGTATCCGAGACCGTGTGGTGCACGCGATGCGCGCCGACCCACTGCATCGGCGCGCCGCTGTACTGCGCGCACAGGAACGTCAGCGTGTAGCGCAGCCATGGCGCGGTCTTGAACGCGCGGTGGCTGAGCAGCCGGTGATAGCCGACGGTGTTCGACAGCCCGACCGCGACGATCACGGGATAGAAGGCGAGGACCCCCAGCACGTGACGCGTACCCTACAAGCTGGGTCGGCCGCGCGGGACGAAAATCGTCTGCGCGAGTTGTGCAAATGACGTACGGATCCGCCGCACGTTGGTGCGAGCGCTTCGCGTGCAACTCCGTCAGATCCGCACGACCTTGCCCATCGCCTCGTACTCGACGCGCGCGCCGTGCCAGAGCGTCGTCGTCGTGATCGTGGTGCCCGCGTCCGCGCTGAGGTAGGCCGCGCGCAAGACCGCATTCTTGATGTGACCGCCACTCATCACGAACTTGTCGGCCAGTGCGACGAAGTCGATCCCTTCGGCCGCGTGGGCGGCGGCCGGGATCATCGCGCGCCACAGCGCGGCCCGTTCGTCCGCCTCCGGCATCGGCACGCGAATGTGGAACGCGAGGCGGCGGAGCAGGGCGGGGTCCAGCGACGACTCGTGGTTGGTCGTCATCACCGCGATGCCCGTGAACGCTTCGATCCGCTGCAGCAGGTAATTGACCTCGAGGTTCGCGTAGCGATCGTTGCTGGTCCTCAGCTCCGTGCGCTTGCCGAGCAGCGCATCGGCCTCGTCGAACAGGAGCATGGCATTGCCGTCCTCGGCGGCGTCGAACAGGCTTGACAGCTGCTTCTCGGTCTCGCCGATATACTTGGACACGACGCGCGCGAGATCGATCTGATAGAGGTCGAGCCCGAGCTCCTTGGCCACGAGGCCGGCGATCATCGTCTTGCCGGTGCCCGGCGGTCCCGACAGGAGGACTGCGAGCCCGAGCCCACGTCCAACCTTCGCGGCGAATCCCCAGTCCTCGAGCACCTGGCCGCGGTGGCGCATGCGCGCGACGAGCTCGGTCAGGAGCGCGACTTGATCGTCGGGTAGGACCAGATCGTCCCAGGTCTGCTCGGTCTCGACCCGGCGCGCGAGATCGCCGAGCTTGGCCTGCGCGGTGCCACGCAGCGCGGCCTGGACCGTTTCGATCGTGACCTCCGGGTCCAGCGTGCGCGCCGTGGCCGCCGCTTTCGCGATCAGGCCGGGCGAGAGTGAGTAGCGCGCGGCGCACGCGTGGACGAGCTCGAGGTCGGTCGTCGCGAGCGAGCGCTGCCAGGCGACCTCGCGTTCGCGCTCGGTCGAGCGCCGCACCGGTAGCACGAGCGCCGAACGGGTGCTGGCGGCAAGGTAGTGCTCTCGCGCGGTCGCCAGTACTGGCCCGGGCAGCCCCGCGAGCTCGCGGTCGATGACCGCGAAGGTCTCGCCCAGGCGATCGACCTCGCACAGGATCGGAGCCGCACGATGGAGCACGCACTCGCGGCGAAGCATGCGCGCCTGGCGGGCAAGGTGCTCGGGAGCCATGGCCAGCTCGTCGCAGCGAACACGGATGGTCGCGAGCCCTGCATCCGCGGCGGCGCGTTCGAGCATCGCCACACGGCCGCTACCTTCCCGGCCGGTCGCGACCGCGAGGATCGGTGCGGCGTCGTGCAGTGCGCGGCACAGGCGCGGATCGAGCCTCGGATCGAGCACAGGTACGGGCGCAGACAGCGTCGCGGATGCGCCGAGCGCGCGGTCGAGCGCGAGGTATCCACGCGCGAGGTCCAGCACCCGGTCGCTCGCGCGGACGGCTCGGCGCGACCACGGCAGATCGGGGCGCGCGATCTCCACGAGCATCCACTGTTCGAGCCGCGCGAACGTCGCCGGATCGAGGGGTCGCGCGCCACCGGTGACGACTTGCTCGACCATCTGCATCGACAGCGACTCACTGCTCGCATGGATCAAGCAGCGCGCCGCAGTGCCGGCGACCGCATCGAGCTCGATCGCGGCGAGCAGCCAGAGGATCGCGACGTCGGTGGCGGTGAGTGCGAGGCGCGTCTGCAGGGTGACCATCGCGCGAGGGGCGCTGGTCAACGTGGGAGCGTCCAACGCGAGGCCGGAGGCCGACGCGATCACCCAGCCCTCCGATCGGCCGCGATCGATCGTGTCCACCAGGGCGTTGCGAGCTGCCAGGAACGGATTCGGTTCGATCATGCCGCGTGTATCGGCATGGCGGCGCGGCGGTTGCGCTACCGCTGACAACCCTGCGGCGTTCCCGGATCATCCAGGTATGCCGGGGGCCTGGAGCCTGCGTAGTGGTTCAACGACACGCTGGTCTCGCTGCGCTTCGGATCGAGACGCTGGGTCACGTCCACCGACACGCCCGGGAACTGGGTGAACTGGATCACCGCCGAGCTTGGATTCGGCGAGCCTTCCGCCGGGTGGCCCGGGATCCGGATGAACGCGTGGATCGCTCCTCGGTACGGCGGTGGAAACAGCGGGTCGAGCAGGTCGTAGATCTCGGCGAACCCGACGCCGGGGGCACAGCCGCGGAGGTCTGCGTCCAACCCGTCGACGAGGAAATGGGACGAACCGTCGTGGTCCGACGCTCGGACCGTCACCCGGATCGAGCACCCGCACGGCGCGAGGAGCCGCAAGCAGCTGAACCAGTAGCGGTAGGTGCCGAGCGGCCCGGTCTCCGCACAGCCATGCGCTTGCAGGTGATGCTTCAGCTGGTCGGCGTCACCGAGCGTGTGGGTGTTCGCCGGCTTGCTACAGGCGGCCAGCGCGAGCGCGAGGAGGAGGCTCGCCTTCACGGCCGGCGTCCCGACAGGAGCTGGAAGTTCCGGCCCTCGGTGAACCCACCGTCATCGAAGGCGTCGATCGACGCGCCTGCCGACCAATCATTCGCGCGTGCGTGCGCCAGGGCGGTCGCATCCAGATCGTCGTCGATCCAGCGCAGGAACGTCCAGTTCCCGGTGGTCACCGTCGTGGTCGTTCCCGCGAATTCGCCGGTTCGAAACCGGTCGCTGTTGACGCGCTCGGGTTCGACCAGCGCGTGCTTGACGCTTCCGTCGCGCATCCCGACCCCGATCACGATCACGTCCGACCGCCGATCGAGGATCGTGACTTGATCCGCGAACGCCAGCAGCGCGGTGTCGATACGCTGCTTGAGCGCCTCGACCGTGAGCTGGCTCTGTGCGCGCTCCAGCCCGAGCGCGAGCCCGGCGAGATCGACATCGAAAAGCTGATCGATGTGTGCCGAGATGTTCGTCTGCCACTTTCCGGGAGCATCTCGAAGCCCGTCGATGAAGGAATGTTCATCGCTAGCGACCTCGATCGCGCTCGCGGCGGTTGCAGCGAGTTGCGCCGTCGTGCGCGTCCGCCGTTCGTTCGCCTCCGCCTCGACATGCGTCGCTGCTGCGCTCGTGCCCGCGTTCGTCATCGTTTCTCCGACCTGCTTCGCGGCCGCGATGTTCCCGGCCGAGACTGGCTCGACGATACTACCGGGTACGTTCGGCAGCTCGATCCGGTGTGCCATCAATTGGGCACCCTTGTCGACCGCGGCGTGGACCGCTGCCTTCGCCGCAAGGCCGATGATGCCGAACAACGACCCGAACAGCAGCTCGCCCAGCTTCTTCTCGAAGGAGATGCCTTCCTTCTTGAATCGCTGCGCGAGCGCCTTCGAATCGATCGCGCTCACCCAGTTGGTCGTCGCCAACCCGAGGTCGCTCTCGATCCGGCGGCGATATCGATCGCGCTTCGTCACATCGAGTTGACACGGCGCGACGCCCTGCGGAGCCTCGTCGCAGTAGCCCGTCGGCATCGCGGACTCGGCGTCGGCGAGCGTGCTCGCGTCGGACTCGTGCGTCGACTCGGATGCGACCGCCGCCCGGGCCTGGCGAGCACGGTCGAGTGCATCGAAGCGTTCGAGCAAGCGCGAGATCCGGTCGGACGCATGGAACGCCGTGACCATCGTCGCACTGCGCGCCGGCAGCTGGAGCAGGTGGCCCTGTAGCTCGGATTGCTCCTGTTCGAAGGCATTGCGTGCGGTCGCGATCTCGGATGGCGACGGTACGGTGCCCGTGTCGAGCCGCCGCTCGAAGTCGATCGCCTGGCGATCGATCACATCGATCAGTACCTCCGTGCTCTCGACGGCGGACGGCTGGGCGTGTTCGACCTTCGTGGCGTCCTGTCCGCGCCCTTTGGCGACGTGCTCGTGAGACATGCGCGCGGTATCGGCCACGCTGCGAACGAGTTGCTCGCGATCACGGGCGAGCCGAGCCTCGCGCGACTCTTGCGGCGTGGCGGCAGCAGCGGAAGGCGCCTATTCGGGCCTTGGAATCGCGCACTTCGACGTGCGCAGCAGGTTCCGCGCTAGCGCTCGTCGTCGTCGTCGGAAGCCGGAGTTTCGTCGGCCGTGCCGTGGATGCTCAACGCGCGCGGCGGCAACAGCTCGGGCTCGATGTGGACCGGGGCCGCCATGAAGATCGCCGCGTCGAGCTTCCTGAACATCCGCTTCTTGTACCAGCCGAGCGCGCGCTCGTTGTTCTCCGCGACCTCGAGCACCAGATGATTGAGCCCGTGCACGCGCGCGAGGTGATGCAGTTGCTCGAGCACGAACGAGCCCACGCCCTTGCCGTGATACTGCGGATGCACCGCGAGCTCATCGACGAATAGCGGTCGCATCTCGCGCTTCTCGAAGTAGCGCGGGTTGATCCAGTTGTCCGACCCGGTGACCTCGTAGCTGCACTCCGCGTACGCCACGATCTCGTCATCGATCTCGAACACCAGCTGCTCGATGCCTTCTTCTTCGAAGATCTCCTCGAACCGGCGGCGCGAGCGTGGCCGCTGGTACTCCACCGTCTCGGCGTTGACGTCGCGGAAGCTGATCTTGAGGAAGTTCCAGATGTCGCCGATATCGCGGCGGGTCATGTGCCGCACGTTGAGCGTCGGTCCGGTCGCCTTCGCCGCCTTCTTGCCCCGCGCGCGCTTGCCGACCTTCGCGGGTGGCGCGGCAACGGCGTGCTTGGCGGTCTTGCGGGGTGTGCGCGTACGCGCCATCCCGGTTAGGAGAGCGTAGATACAGGGTTTTCAGCAAGTGAGCGGCGCCACAAAAATGGCCCGACATTTCTCGCAACTCTGGCGCCCGGTGATCGATAAGGTCGGCATATGGGCGTGATCAAGCTATTGGGCATCGTGGCCGCGGTCGTCGCGGCGGTGGGTTGCACGAAGACCGTGAACGAGTGCAGCTCCGACAGCGACTGCAAGGATGTCGCGTATCCCTTTTGTGATGTGAACGGCGAGTTCGGGCCCTCCGGTGGCGCGAAGGATGTCTGCACGATCGTTCCGTCGGATTGTCCGATCGAGCGCTGCGGGTGCAGCCCTGGGGCGACCACGTGCGACGGTTCGACGCTGAGCGTGTGCAACATGGAAGGAAAGTCCACCACCGATTCCATGTGCGCGCTTGGTTGCGCGGATTCGAAGGATCATTGCCTCACTTTCGAGCCGACAAACGGTCTCGGTGCGGCGATGAAGGCAGCGGCAGGGGAGCCGGACGCGATGCTTAGCGGTGCCGTCACCATCGATACAGATACCGGCCAAATTAAGGATGCCGCCAACGTGATCGTGCCGATCTCGTCGTTAGTTGTGTCGCCTGGCGATATCCGAGTCTTCATCGCAAGTTCGTTCTCGATTGCCGACGCTACGGTAACAGGGGCGAAGCCCGTTGCGTTCGTATCGCCCGGTCCGATCGAGATCCGTGGGGTGGTAGACGCCAGTGCAAAGTTTGACGTCTCCGGTCCGGGCGCCGTGGCAACTGGGACGTGCGCTGGACAGACCGATGCCAGCAATGTCGGTGGTGGCGGCGGCAATGCGACACCAGGCGGCGCAGGCCTGTACGTCGTCACGTCTACGACGACCTATCCGCCGGGCGGCTCCTTGCAGCACGGATTCGAGCTTAGCGGCGGCTGTCGCGGTGGTGGTCCCCCGGGCGGCGCTGGCGGCGGAGCGGTCCAGCTCGATTCTCTTACAAGCATTGAGATCGGATCGAACGCACTCCTCGACGTTGGTGGTGGTGGGGCTCGCGAGAACAACGGCGGTGGCGGGTCCGGTGGGAACGTGATCCTCGAAGCTCCAACTGTCTCGGTCTTGGGTGGCATCGTGGCGAATGGAGGCTCTGGGAGTGCGTGTGGGGTCGACGGAACCGATGGCCAGCGAACCGCAATGCCGGCCCTGGCGCCAATATGTACTCACTCGATCGGCGCTGGTAACGGGGGGACTGCAACTGACGCACCGGGTGGTGGAAGCGGATTCGGGGTCGGCGCCGCTGGCGGCGGTGGCGGCGCCGTCGGTCGACTTCGCGTTGCGACCTCGGACGGAACGATGTTGCAAGGCACTGGCGCCCTGCTGAGCATCGTGCCGACGTTGGACACGCTGGTCCTGAAGTGACTACGAGCCGACGCGAGCGACGAGTTGCTCGACGCGCTCGACGAACGCTGACTTGTGATGGCGCTCGAATTCGGTCCAAGTCGTGAACGTGGACGGATCGCTCACACGGTCGACGAAGAGCTTGCCGAGCAAGTGGTCGACCTCGTGTTGGTACGTAGCGGCCTTGAGTCCGTGGACGACTTCGTCGATCTCGTTGCCATGACGGTCCCACGCTTGAACCCGGACGTGGACATTGCGCTTCACGAGACCCCGTAGGTTCGGAACCGAGAGGCAGCCCTCGTAGTTGTCGAACTGCTCGTCGTCGACGGGCGTCAGCACGGGATTGACGAGGATCGTGAGAGGGATGGGCGGCTTGTACGGGTAGCGCGGGTTGTTGCGCACTTCGATCGCGCAGATCGCGATCGGCTCGTAGACCTGGATCGCGGCGAGGCCGGCGCCGTCGGCGTCGTGCATGGTCTCGACGAGATCGTCGATGAATTGCTGCGTGGCCGGCGCTGCGAGCTCCTCGCGCGAGAGCTGGCGGGCGACCTGACGAAGCACCGGGTGACCGATCTGAGCGATCTTTCGGATGGCCATTCTATGCGCACTGTAGCGCATTGCCCTGCTTCGCCGAGTGCTCGATCGGTCAGCGGGTGCGAGGTCACGCCGAGGAGGATTTGGATGTAGTGTGCGCCCCGGAGGGCCTAGCCATGCGTTTGTCTCGAGTTGTCAGTTCGATGTTCGTCGTCGGTGTCGCTAGCGTTGCCACGATCGTGGCTTGCGGTGGAAGTAGCAATAATCCGACGCCTGACGCTAAGGCCGGTTCGGGATCCGGCTCGGGATCCGGCTCGGGATCCGGTTCGGGATTCGGTTCGGGGTCGGGCTCTGGGTCCGGATCTGGCTCCGCCAACGGCCAACACCTCGGTGATATCTGCGCAGGCTCAGCTCAAACGCCATGCGCCGCTGGAAATACCTGCATCACGCTTATGGGGCTCGGTTCGGCAGTGGGTTACTGCACACCGGATTGTAACGGGAACAATGCGATCTGTTCGACCGGCTACACGGGGCCGGCGGGTGGCCAAGAGGTGTGCGCGGTCGGGATGGGTTCGGGCTCTGCGACGGAATGCGCGATCGTTTGCACCGATGTCTCGCAGTGTCCGGCGAACATGGGATGTGTCGTAGTCTCGGGGACTACGAAGGTCTGCTATCCGAACCAGTAGCAAGCGCTGAGATCGGCGCATCCGCGCCAATCGCCTGCTCGATCGACTCGAGCCCCGCTTCACGCACGCGAGCGGCGAGCTCGCGGTGAACGCGACGCGGCCATAGCGGCCCGCCATATATGAAGCCGGTGTACGCCTGCACCAGCGTCGCTCCGGCGCGGATGCGGGCCCATGCGTCGTCGCCGCTCTCGATGCCGCCGACGGCGATCAGCGTGAGCTTGGTGCCGGTCCGCGCGCGGATCCGGCGCAGCACCTCGAGCGAGCGTTGCTTGAGCGGCGCGCCCGACAGGCCGCCGGCGCCGAGCACTTCGACCCGCGCGGCTGGTGTCGCGAGGCCGGTGCGCGCGATCGTCGTGTTCGTCGCGATGATGCCATCGAGGCCGAGCTCGAGCGCGAGATCGGCGATCGCGTCGATGTCGCTATCGGCGAGGTCGGGCGCGATCTTCACGAGCAGCGGCACACGCCGGAGCGGCGACGCGAGGTCGCACGCGGCGCGTACGGCGCTCAGTAACGGCCGCAGCTTCTCGACCGCCTGGAGGTCGCGCAGGCCGGGCGTATTCGGGGAGCTGACGTTCACGACCAGGTAGTCGGCGAGTGGTGCGAGCGTCTTGGCGCTCTCGGTGAAGTCCCGGATCGCGTCGGCTTCGGCGACGCGCTTGGTCTTGCCGATGTTGATGCCGATCGTTCCGGTCGGACGGCGCTCGAGCGTCGTCGCCGCCGCAGCCGCGCCGCGGTTGTTGAAGCCGAGGCGGTTGATCAGCGCGCGATCGCGCGTGAGGCGGAACATGCGTGGCTTGGGATTGCCGGGCTGCGCTTCCGCGGTGACGGTCCCGACCTCGACGAACCCGAAGCCGAGCGCGAGCAGCGAGGCAGCGCCGGTGGCGTTCTTGTCGAATCCGGCGGCGAGGCCGAGCGGACCGGGCAGCTCGCGACCGAACGCGTGGACGCGCAGCGCTGCATCACGTGGTGCGAGCATGCGCGCCATCAGGGCGCGCACGCCGGGCACCGCGGTCAGTGTGCGCAACAGCGCGAACGACACGCGGTGCGTGCCCTCGGCGGGAAGCCGCGAGAGCACGAGCCAATAGGCGAAGCGGTACATCGCGCGGTCGCGACGCTACCGCAAAGACGACTACTTGTGGCGGTGGCGAAGCGCCGGGGCGCCATTGTCCCAGTGAACGTGCAGCGCCGGAGCGGCGGGCGGAGTTGCCGCCGAACCACCGTACGCGATCGTCGCACTGAAGTCTCCGGACGCGAGCGTCGACGAACAATCGCCGACGATCGTCGACGTGAAGTCTGGGCTGGGGGCGATCATCACGTGGTCGAACTTGAGGTTCTGGAACGAGCCCGACAACGTCCCGTACGTGCGGTCGCTGCCCGAGCCACTACCAGCGCCACCGACCGACGTGATCGTGACAACGCCGGACGTCGCGAGGTAGTCATCTGCGTACGCCATCTGCGTCGCGTCGGTCAACAAACGCACGCACACGCCACAGGTCTTGTAGTTCGTGTCGTCGCCGGTGATCTGGTAGGTCCCCGGGGCGATGTTGGTGATGGCGCCGGAGTTCTTGTAGAGCTCGAGCTGGATGAGATCGACATCGCTGTTGAGGGCGGTCCCCCAATCCTCAGAGCTTCCGGGCGCAGCGGTGGCTGCGGCGCTACCATTCCAGTCCGCGAACTGATCCGCAGCACTTCCGAAGTCGCTGCCGTACGTGGCAGCCGCCGTGCATGGTGCGGCGGAGCCGGATCCTGAGCCGGACCCCGACCCCGAACCCGAATGGGCGTCCGTCGTCGTCACGTGAGTACTGCCGCCGCCACCACAGGCGAGGAACGGAACCAGGAACATAGGGGCGATCGAGAACTTCTTCATGAATTTCCTCTGAAGCGTGGGTGGGTAAAGAGCGCACCTTTATAGCCGAACCGACAATCGGGATGTAACTGTCACGTCCTATCCAGCTGGCGGATTGCACGTCGCAACCGGTTTGGTCGAACCATGCAAACGAAAAACGTCCTCGAAAGCGCGAGCTTCCGAGGACGTTTCGAACGAACAGGTGTGAGCGTTAGTCGACCGAGCGGCGGCGGAGCTTGACCACGCCGGCCGGCATGTCGAAGCCGTTCGCGTGGATCTCCGCGTCCGGCGCGGCCGAACCAGAGCCACCCATCTGGAGCGGGTAACCGAACCCGCCGCTGCCGACCGAGGTCGTGCAACCGTCGGCGTTGTACGCCAGCGTGCCATCGCTCGCGATCGTCGCGTGCTTGAACGTGACGTTCGAAACGGATCCGGCGATGAGGTGTCCGCTGCCAGAGCCCGCCGAACCGCCGGCTTGGGTCAGCGTGATCGAGCCGGAGACCGCCATGTACTGCTCGGTCATGAGGTAGGCGGAGTTCACGGCCGAGAGGCTCGTGCCGGTGAGGGACTTCGGCCAGACGTAGAAGCACAGGCCGCATGCGGTCGGATCGAGGTCATCACCCGCGAGTGCGTAGGTGCCCGCGACGATCGCGCCGGAGCCGAAGCCGCCGAAGCCAGCGTTGAGCTGGAGGAACACGACGTCGGTCGCGTTCAGCGTCTCGACCATGACCTGCGCGTGGGCGGTCGGCGGGGTCGTGGTCATGTCCTCGGGGAAGTCGAGCCCGTAGCCCATGTTCCCGAGGGTCGGGTACATGGCCGCGGCTTGGCAGGCGACGGCGGCATCGACGGCCTTGGCCGAGTCGACCGTCTTGACGGTCTTGGTGTTGTTGTCACTGCCACCGCAAGCGATGAGCGGAAGGCAGACAAGAGAAGCGATGGAAAACGGCTTGCGCATGGATAACCTCGGGCTGTAGTCCGACCGACCATAAATGAAGGTCGGTCGAGATGGAATGGTCAAATGCTGACCAAATGTGCTTCGTGAACGCCGCACCCGGGACGCATTCGTGACGGACTTCGCGTTCGCGACCTGTCTACCGGGCATGGAGGCCGCGATCAAGCGTGAGGTCGCACGCGATCGCGCGGGGTTACGCTTCGCGTACTCGCGGCCGGGACTCCTGACGTTCCGCGCCGACGGTACGATCACCGCCGACGATGTATCTCCGACGGGGTTCGCGTGGGTGTGGGGTCGGTCACTCGGCGCTGCGCGAGATCCTGAGGACGCTGCGCGTCAACTCGGGCTCGCGGGCGCCCAGCGCGTCCACGTGTTCGCACGCGACCGCGAGGTCGCCACCGAGCTCGGGCCGTGGCGCGCCGTGATCGAGGTTCCCGACGGCGAGGCCCAGACCGGCGAGCTGGTCGGCGACGTGATCGTCGCGCCGGACGAGCCTGCGTGGCTCGGGCTGCATCGCGCGGATGCGGATCACCTGCCGTATCCGGGCGGCGCGATCCCGGTCGCGGTGCCCGAGGATTCGCCGTCGCGCGCGTTCGCGAAGATCGAAGAGGCGATCGCGTGGCGCGGGCTGCCGATCGCGGCGGGCCAGACCGCGCTCGAGATCGGCTGCGCGCCGGGCGGTGCGCTGTACGCGCTCGCGCGCCGCGGCCTCGAGGTCTATGGCGTGGATACGGCGGATGTCGCGCCGCAGGTGCTCGCGCTGCCGAACGTCCACCACCTGCGGACGAAGGTCGGCGCGCTGCGCTGGGAACAGCTGCCGCCCGCGGTCGACTGGCTCCTGCTCGACGTCAACCTCGCGCCGCAGGTGGCGCTGCACGAGGTCGCGCGGCTGATGCCGCGGTTGAAGCCGCGGCTGCGCGGCGCGGTGCTGACGCTCAAGCTCAACGACTGGAGGTTCGTCGACGAGCTGCCGAGGCTGCGCGAGCGGGTGATCGCGATGGGCTTTCGCGACGTGCAGATGCGCCATCTGCCGTCGAACCGCCGCGAGATCTGCGTGGTCGCAACTGCGAGAACGCGCGGATAACGGTCGGAAGGGTCAGGATCCAGGTCGTCGCTGCCGAGCTACGACGGCTGGAGCGTCGACCGGCAGCACTCGCGATAGCGCTTGCCGCTCATGCACGGGCACTTGACGTGGCCGGGCGGCGGCGTCATGCCGGGCGCCGGCTGCCATCCGGCCGCCTTCGCGGGCGCCGCGCTCGCGGGCGGCGCGTCCGCGATCGCGCGGATCTCGTCGAGCCGGATCGCGTGACTGACGTCGTGTTCGTCGTCGCCGAACACGAGCAGCGCGGTGCCGCGCGGTGCGATCTTGCGGACCGCGATCGCGCACGTCCGCGTGCCGAGATCGAGCGCGACGGTCGAGTGCGTGCGTGCCGCGGCTTCGAGCCGCGCGAGCACGTGCTCGGTCTGCCAGTCGAGCTCGGGGCGCGGCTGGCGCTGGGGCTTGGTCAGCCCGAATACGTCCTCGAGATCCTGCAGGACCTCGAGGTCGAGGTCGGCGAGATCACGGCTCGGCAGCATCACGCCGAGGCGCTTCGCGAGCTCCTTGCGGTTGTTCGCACCGAGCACGAACTGGACGTCGACTGCGGACAGCCGCAGTAGCACATCGACCACGGCGTCGAAGCCCTCGGGCGGAAGCAGCTCGTCGTGCGTGCGCTCCCAGCGCTCGAGGCGCCTTACGAGCGTATCGGGCTTGTCGATCTGCTGGGTCGGGTGGGGTTTGACCGTGGCTCGTGCCACGGCCGGGCGCTTCTCGCGCGGATCGTGGCGCTGGTAAGCCGCGACGCGGGCACGCAGCGCCAGGCTCGCGGGCGGGCTCGGCACCGCCGGCTCGATCGCCGGTGCGGCGCGCCGCGCCGGTGGTGGAACCTCGGGCACGCGTTCGAGGATCCCGATCTTGCGTAGGGTCGCCGCGATGGTTCGCTCTGCGACGCCGTCGTCGACGACGAGCACCCCTGGGGCGACCACGCGGGTGCGCGAGGCGCCGAGGGCAGCCGCGACGCGGGACTGCTCGGATGGCGGTACCACGACGACGGTGCCGCGAGCGAGGGTGGCGATAACGGTCGTGCCCGCCCAATCGAGCATCGCGGCCGACACGTTCTGCGGCAGCGGGGTACGGCTCACCTTCGCGAGCGCCGCGACGAGTTGCTCGCCGGTCGACCCGCGACTGACGGCCTGGATTACCGACGCCTTGGTGATCCGCGCGACGATCGCCCGATCGATGCGGACGAGCTCGCACGCCTCCAGGATCTCGACCAGGTCACGCGGATGCGACTCGGGTGGGATGAAGACTTCGAAGCTCGGCGTCACGCTCGCCGCTGGCTTGCCAGCCGGCTCGATGGCGACCAGCGCCGGCGCCTTGCCGACGGTGCCGGCGCGGAATCCGGGCAGACGGCCGAGCAGGTCCACCGGCACGGTGACCGAGCCGTGATACTCGATCGCGCCGAAGTAGCGGTCGATCGCATCGCTGGCCACGGGCGCGCCGTCACGCAGGACCGCCGCGAGCGTGTCGAGCACGGGCAGCCGCAGATATCGGCCGTCCGCCGCGGCGAGCAACGCCTCGCGATCGGGCGACATCAGCCCGTCCGCGTCGGCACGGACGAGCCGGAGCTGGTGCGCCGCGACGATCGACCGCTCGAGGTCGACCGGGTCGGAGCCGAGCTGCTTGGCGAGCCGCTTGAGCACCGTGCGGTGGAGCGTGCCGCCGTTCGTGATCCGGAGCTCGGCCGTCGCGAGCGCCATCGCGACGGCGATCAGCGCGCGCCCGCCATCGTGCTCTCCGGCGACGAAGGCCTCGCGCGAGAGCGGGATGAGCTCGAGCCCGGCGACCCGGCTCGCGATGGCGTCGGCCGCCGAGGTGACCAGCGCGATGCATTCCCCACGCGTCGCTTGCAGCGGCGCGATCAACATGAGTTGCAACAGCTCGTACACGCCGGCATCGGTCTCGTCGGCGCCGAGGCCGAAGCTCGCGTTGGCCTGGCTGTGGAGCTCGGGGACGTAGAGCATGCCGCCGTTGCGTGCCAGCAACGCGGCGACGCACAGCGACGGTACGGGGAGCGTGGCGACAGCCTGATCGAGCCACGCTTCGTCCGCGTGATGGCGGGCGAACCGATCCCGCTCGCCGCGCGCCTCCGCGCTCGAGCACCGCAGCACGTCGCTCACCAGCTTGAGGCTCACATCCTCGAGCGGCCAGGTGGTCGGTAGCGACGACTCAGTTGAGAAGGGCATCGGGATCTCCGAGCTCTGCGAGCTCTGGGCCGGGTGGCACGACGATCGCGGCCTCGAGCGGCGGTACGATCTGGGTCATATCTTCGATGAAGAACCGGTAGCCCTGCTCGGTCAGGAACAGCTGGCGGTGCAGCGCGAGATCCTCCTCGCGGGTGTGGCGGCTGACGATCGTGTAGAAGCTCGCGCCGCCCGGCTTGGGCCGGAGGATCCGGCCGAGCCGCTGGGCCTCTTCCTGGCGCGAGCCCATCGTCCCCGAGATCTGGATCAGGACCGAGGCCTCGGGCAGATCGATCGCAAAGTTGCCGACCCGCGACAGCAGCAACGTCCGGATCGCGCCGGACCGGAACTCGGCGAAGATTTTCTCGCGCTCGCGGTGCGGCGTGTCCCCGCACACCAGCGGCGCGCCGAGCGCGCGGGCGGCGGCGCGGAGCGGCTCGAGGTAGGTGCCCATCACGAGGATCCGCTCGCCCTGGTGGCGCGCGACGAGCGCGGTCATGGCCTCGAGCTTGGTCGGGTTCGCGGCCGCGATCGCCGGTTGTTCGCGTGGCGTGGCGAGCGCGTAGGCCGAGGCCCGTGCGGCCGACATCGCGACCCGGACCTCGAAGCACGTGGCCTGCGCGATGTGGCCGGATTGCTCGAGCACGCGCCAGCCGATCTCGAACCGCTTCGGGCCGATCAGCGCGAACACGTCGGTCTCGCGGCCATCCTCGCGGACGAGCGTGGCGGTCAGGCCGAGCCGGCGCCGGGCCTGGAGCTGGGCGGTGAGCTGGAAGATCGGCGCCGGTACGAGGTGGACCTCGTCGTAGATGACCAGGCCCCAGGGCTCGGCCGCGAGCCGGTCGAAGTGGGTGAAGCCGGTCGGCCCGCTGCCGCCGCGCTTGCTGGTCATCGAGTAGGTCGTGATCGTGACCGGGGCGATCGTGGGCGTGCGCGCGCCCTCGTAGATCGCGACCTCGCGCTCGTCGAGGCTGCCCTTGCTGCACAGCTCGCGCTTCCATTGCGCGGCGGCCTCGCGGTTCGAGGCCAGGATCAGCGTGCGGGTCGCGAGCCGCTCCATCGCGAGCAGCCCGATCACGGTCTTGCCGGCGCCACACGGCAGCACGATCACGCCGTGGCCCGAGCGCGCGAACGCCTCGGCGGCCGCGGTCTGGTACGCGTACGGCGTGAACCGATCGAGCCGGGCGGTGATCGCGAGCGGCGCGCCATCGACCAGACCCGCGCGATCCTCGACGGGATAGCCGTAGCCGAGCAGGGCGCGCTTGACCGGCCCGCGGTCGAGCACGGCGAGCTCGAAGCCCTCGCCCCGGCGCACGAGGCGGGTCGCGAGCTTGGGATCGCGCTCGAGCCGCACGATCACCGCGGGCTCGTCGACCTCGAGGCGCAGCGCGCCGCCTTCGCCATCGACGATCCGGCACACGCCGTAGCGCGCGAACGCCTCTGTGATCTCGTGGACGACGTTGCTCGGGATCTCGAACCGGCTCACGGCGGCGAGCCCTTCGAGCACCTCGCCGACGCCGACGCCGAGCGCCGCGGCGTTCCACAGCGCGAGCGAGCTCAGCCGGTACGTGTGGACGTGCTCGGGCGAGCGCTCGAGCTCGGCGAACCGTGCGAGCACGTCTCGGCCGCGCTCGTACTCGGGGTGCTCCACTTCGAGGAGCACCGTCCGATCACTCTGAACGATCGCGGGGCGCGACATGGCAGGTGCATAACACGCGGCCCTGTCATTGCATCCCTGAAGTTCAGCGCGCGTAGCTCTGCAGCGCGCTGGCGCGGTGGGGGCGGCGATCGCGCTCCAGGAACGCGCGCTCGAACTCCTCGACCGTGAAGCGGACGCCGAGCGGCGGCGGGGGATCGATCTGGATGTACGCGTTATCGCGGATCCGCAGCGCGCGGATCCGCGCGAGCACGGCATCGATCGCCGTGGTGCCGGCGCTGCGCTCGAGCACGTCGAGCGCGGCCTCGAGCGCGCGCGGTGCGACCGGGATGCCGTTCTCGTCATCGGTGCGGAACTCGCACGCGGCGAGCGCGGCGCGCGCGATGCTCCACGACGGGCTGGTGATCGCCGAGGTCAGCTGCTCGTGGTTGCCGGCCTCGAGGTCGCGGAACGCCTGGCGCTCCATCGAGACCTCGGTGCTGGTCCGGATCGGCGGCGCGGTCTGCGCGACGATGCAGTCCATGGTCTCGGCGATCTCGCGCGCGAGCTCGCCGGTCGCGCCGAGCCGGCTGGATTCCTTCGCGTAGGGGTGCGCGTCGACGTGGCGGCCCTGGCCCGCGAGCGCGCGCGCCATCGCATGGAGGCCGACCGGCCGGAGCTCGCGGGTCGCGCCGCGCAGCGTGATCAGCTGCTGCGCGATCTGTTCGCACTCGACGAAGTCACCGAGCCGGTACAGGCTGGTCGCGAGCGTCATCATCAGCTCGGGGCCAGTCGCGCCGAGCTGGAGCGCGCGCTTGGCCGCCTCGACCGCGACGGCGTCGTTGTCGCCGAGGCCCGCGGTGATCGCGAGCATCGCGAAGTCGTCGGGGTTGCGCGACCGGCGCAGGGCATAGCGCAAGATCGGGATCGCCTCGGCGTAGCGCTTGGCTTCGACGAGCAGCTTGGCGACGGCGCGCGGGGCCTCGTTGCGATCGTGCGCGGCGAGCACGCGGATCGCCTCGAGGCCCTTGCCGGCGCGCACCAGCACGGCGGCGAGGCTGTGCGCGCGCGTGGCATTGCCGGGTTCGGTCGCGACCGCCCAGCGCAGGTGCCGGATCGCGTCGTCGAGTGGGCCATCCTGTGCGGCGGCGAGCCCGGCGTCGTAGGCGCGATCGCCGTCGATCGGGGTCGCGATCGCGGCCGCGCGCCACGCGGCGGTCAGCTCGGTGATCGCTTGCGGCCGTTCCTTCACGGTCGCGGCGGTCATGCCCCGACACGCGGCGGCGAAGCCGTCCTTCGGCTTGCCGATCGCGAACAGGCCCTGCGCGACCGCCAACCACGGCGCCGCGACACCGGTCGGATTCGCGAGCGCGGCGAGCCAGTGGACGTCGAGGTTCGCCTGAGCCGGCGCGGTCCGCGCGGCCGCGATCGACCACGCCAGCGCGAGGCCACCGGCTTCGACGCCGCGGTCGCAGCGCTCGAACAACCGCGCGGCCGGCTCGTACTGCGACAGATCGACCGCGAGGTCGTGCGCCATCCGGACCTCCCAGCCGATCCGCTCGTCGCCGCGGATCAACCGCGAGACGACCGGGAGCCCCGAGATGAAGTTGTCGAGATACGCGCCGTGCTCGGCCTCGAGATCGAGCGCGCGCTCGATGCGGAGCAGCCAGGTATCGAGCAGCCACTCGGGGGCCTGGCCGAGCCGCTCGACGAGCGCGAGCAACGCGCGGATCGCCGCGGGCTCGATCTGGTAGCGCGAGCGCCGCACGAGGTGGAGCGCCTCGGTCGCGATGTGGCGGTAGGCACCGGCGATCGGCGACGGCGCCACCGAGGCCTCGGCGATGTACTGGACGAGCGCGACGCCGAGCGCGAGCACCACCCCGGCCGCGTGCGCGTCGCGATCCTTGGCCGGCGGCACCAGCGCGCTCCACCATTCGGCGGCGAGCAGGTCGGCGGATTCGAGCGAATCGTCGTCGGGGCGGGCGAGGCGTTGCAGGATCTGCGCGGCGCTCGCCTGCGCGGCGGGCAACGCGCCGATCAGGTCGCTGACCCAGTGCGGATCGAGCGTGATCGGCTTGAGATCGCCGAGCGCGCGCTGGAGGACCGTCGAGCTCATGCCCGGGACGAAGTCGGCGAGGTCGCGCGCCGCGAGCTGCGCGAGCTTCTTCGCGCCGCGCTGGAGCCGGCGATCGATCACCTGGATCCACTCCTCGGCGGGGCGGATCGCGGCGAGCCGGAGCAGCCGGTTGATCTCGGCCTCGTGGCGGCTCTGGCCGCGGCGGAGCTGCACGATCTGGATGTGATCGATCGCGTCGTCGAGCTTGCCGACGAGGATCGACGCCCGGGCGGCCGCGAGCCGGGCCTTGCCATCACCGAGCGCGCCGATGCCGTCGAGCCCGGCGCAGTGCTGGACCGCGATCTCGGCCTGATCCTCGCGCCCGATCGCGATCAACGAATCGATCATGATCATCGCGTCTTCGTCGTCGGTGATCCGGCCGCGCGCGAGCCCGCTGATCGCGCGGCCCGGGTCGCCGCGGTGGTAGCCCTCCCACGCATACGCGCGCGCGAGCAGGCCGGCATCGGACTTCCAGTGCGACACGCGCTTGACCGCCCACGCGAACGCCTCGCGCTGCGCGGGCTCGTTCGGGACGCGCGCGATCGCTGCGTCGGCGAGCTCGATCGCCTCGGCGAGCCGGCCGATATCGAGGTGAACGAACGCGAGCAAGAGCTCCGCGTGGTGCGGCGCGGTCCAGTCGTTCGGCGGCAGCTTGCCGGCCGCGGCGCGGTCGAGGATCTCGCGGCAACGGTACTGTGCCTCGGCGAAGGCCTGGCCGGGCCGGGCGACCTGGCGCAACCGGCGCACGCAATCGAGGTGCGCGGCGCCGAAGTCCGGGCCCGCGACGGTCGCGCGATCCGCCCAGCGATAGCTCTCCTCGCGGCGACCGACCTCGGCGAGCTGCAGCGAGTAGTTGTGGCACGCGTAGGGATTGGCCGGCATCAGGCTCGCCGCGATGCCCTGATGGCGCACGCCCATGTTCTCGAGCGGCCGGTCCGCGGCGAACGGCTCGCCCCAGATCGACAGGTGCGGCTTGCCGTACATCGGCGCCTCGGCGACCAGCGGGAGGATGTCGCGGCGATCGATCGTGCCCTGCACGAGGTTCGCGACGTAGATGTTGCGGCGCGCGACCGGGTGACCGGGATCGACCTCGAGGATCTTGGGATCGACGGTGCGCGCGGCGTTGCCGGCGACCTCGGCGAGCACGCGCAGGTACGGCACGGCGAGCCGCGGCAGCGGCGAGAACAGCATCGCCGGGAGCTGCGTGTAGTCGTCACGCAGCGACAGCATCGCGTTCGCCTTCTTCAAGCGATCGGCGGCGACGCGCAGATCCTCGACGGTGAAGTCGGGCAACGACGCGACCAGCGGCAGCCGCCGCGCCTTCAACCACTGGACGAGGCACTGCGAGAGCTGCTGCGACAGCGGGAGCTCCGGGCTCGAGGTCCACTCGTCGGTGACGCCGCTCGGCAACCGCGAGTGCAGCAGCGTCGCCTGGGTGCGCGCGCGGTCCACCGAGATCTCGAACCACATCACCTCGTGGCGGCGGGAGATCCGGACCAACCAATCGATGCTGTCCTCGAGCTGGGGATGGTTCGCGTCGAGCAGGCGGCCGTCGGCGTCGGCGAGGCGCTCGTCGTCATCGCCGAGCGTCACGATCGGATGACGCAGGAAGTGATCGAAGATCGTGAGCGAGATCAGGCGCGACAGAAATGCAGTCGTGCCCGCTTGCTCGAGTGGCACCACGAGCGTGCTGGCGAGGAACGTCGCGCGATGCGGGTAGGGCAGCGGCATTCGCCGGCTACGAGAATACCTCGCGATCTCGCCGCAAACGGCGTTCGCGAGGTCTTTTACGGCGTGATACCGAGGGCCTTGGCGAGGCGGTCCGCGTCGGCGGTGCGGCCACAGCGGCTGAACGCCTGCCACGCGGTGAACCGGTCCGCGCGCAGCGCCGCATCGGCGAGCGGGGCGGCGACCTGGCACGCGGTCGTGGTGTCGCCGGTGGCGAGCGCGGCGCGGACGACGAGCTCGCGGGCCTCCGGCACGTCGCGGTTCGCGAGGTTCGCCTGGGCGAGCTCGAGCGCACGCTTCGGATCCTTGCCGGCCCCGAGGTAGAACCGCGCCGCGTGATCGGAGAACGCCTTCGGGAGCGCGGCGAGGTAACGCTCCCAGCCCGCGCGCGCGGCCTCGACCGAGCCGAGGCCGAGCTGCGCGGCGAGGTCGAGCAGCGCCGGGTGGCGGTCGGTCTGGAGTGCCGCGCTGACGACCTGCTTGGCCCCGGCCGTGTCGCCGGTCAGCATCATGGTCTGCGCGAGGTGTGCATTCGCCTCGACGTAGCCGGGCAGCCGCGC
>JBDTEH010000194.1:0-8215 GCA_039922635.1 Kofleriaceae bacterium
CTCGTAACCGCCGTCCGTCAGCATCGCCACGCTCGGGCTCGTGCCGTGCATCATTCCCAGGCCCGCCTTGCCGTACAAGGTCGTCCACAGCTCGCCGGTGTTCGCCTGAAATGCCGCGAGCTCCGGCTGCGCCGCCTGGGTCAGGGAGTGGCGCCGGATCGGATGATACGGCCGGCTGTCACCGTCGAAGTAGATCGTGTTGCCGCTGCGCGTGAAGCCTTGCACGTCACGGTGCGCCACCTCACCGCAGTCGTACTCCTCGAGGATCTCGGCCGCATTCGAGGAGACGAACCGCGAGAACAACTTGATGTGTCCGTTCGTGGTGACCGCGTCGCCGGCGGCCAGGTTGTCGATCGCGATCGTCGACCACCCGTCGGCGCCAGCTCGGTCCCCGTCGTACTCGTCCGAGGTGGGATCATCCATGACCTGCCAGGCCCACGACACGAAGCCCGAGCAGTCCGTGCGGAACTCGTCCCACGCCGCGTGCGGCCGCTCGACGGTGCCGCCGCATATGTAGTCCGTGCCGCCGTTGACGCCACCGTGGTACGGGACCGCGAGGTCCACCCATTGCTGGGCGCGCGCCATGATGTCGGAGACCGTGACGTCCTGTTCGTCGACCGAGGTCTCCGGATCGTCGTCGGAGCTGCTGGTGCAGCTGGTGACCGCCACGAGGAGGAGGGTGAATAGCTGAAGGCGTCGCATGCGCGTCACCCTAGGGCGGAGGCAGGTCGCGCCAGCGGCCATTTCCATTGTGACAAGCGGCCACGCGGCGCGGCATGACGCCGCGAACCCGGCATGCTCTCGGCGTCACCGAGCGGGTTGTTCCGAACCCAATCTTGCCAAGCTGACCTTGTTACGGACGAGCATGCGCCACGTCTCGGACGTGGGTGTTCAGGCCCAATGCCCGAGCCTGACAGCACGACGGCCCGCGCGTGATCGACCAGATCGTTCGGGCGCGCGGCGCGTTACCATCACGCATGCGGTTGCTCCTGTCCTTCGGAGTCCTTGTTGTGGTCGCATCTGCCGCATCTGCCGCATCCGCCGCACCCGCCGCACCCACCGCACCCGATCTGACGATGACGTGGGATGAGGGCGAGGTGTCGATGGACATGTCGATGTGGCGAACGTCGATCTCGGTCACCGGCACGAAGGTGCATTACGAGAGCACCTACTCCGGTCGGATGAAGGGCATGCCTGGCAACGCGCCGTTGAAGACAGACATGGTCTTGAAGGATCCGAAGAAGCTCGCGGCGGCGCTCGCGGCACTCGATAAGATTCCAGTCGGGAAGCCGGCGAAGCGTTCGTCCCATCCGTACTCGGGCCAGGAGTCATCAGGCTGCCTCACGCGCGGCAACGTCACGCGGTGCACGCGACATCGTGGCGCCGAACCCGAGACCGACGAGTACAAGGCGGTCGTGGCGGTCAAGGCGCTGCTCGAACCGGACCTCGTCCTCGTTCCGTGAGCATTTACGCCTCGAACCGAGGTCGAACGACGACCTGCGGTGGAGCGCGGAACCACGAGCTTGCCAGGTCCAACGTGGACGGCTTTGACGATCGCGGCCTCGAGATCTTCAATCGCGTCCAGATCGTGAACGGTCGTTCTCACGTGGCGTTCGCCGGGATGTGGTTCCGCCGCCCTGGCCGGTGGGTACATCGCTTGCGTGGTCCACATGCATGAAGATCCTCCCGAGCGGAACCTGCTTCGCCGGGCGCTACGAGATCCTCGGGCTGCTCGGCCAGGGTGGGATGGGCGTCGTGTATCGAGCTCGTCATATCGAGCTCGATAAGGAGGTCGCGCTGAAGATTCTCGCGGAGCTCGTCGGGGATCGCGAGGTTCGATTCGAACGCGAGGCCAGAACGACCGCGAAGCTCGACCATCCGAATTGCGTGCGCATCCTCGACTACGGTCGCGCGGGGACCAACCCGTTCATCGCGATGGAGCTGGTCGAGGGCACGACCGTTGGCAGGATGCTCGGCGACCAAGGGCCGTTGCCGCTCGCGCGCGCGGTCCAGCTCACGCGTAGTATCCTGACCGGGCTGGCACACGCGCACGAACGCGACGTGCTTCATCGCGACATCAAGCCCGAGAACATCATGGTGCGTTCGAACGGACGCTGCGTGCTGATCGACTTCGGGTTGGCGCGCCTGCGCGACGACAGCCCGTTGACGGCGGCCGGCACGTGCCTCGGCTCGCCGTCGTATCTCGCGCCCGAGCGCCTACTACAACGCGGCTGCGATGCGCGCTCGGATCTCTATGCGGTCGGCGTGGTGCTGTACGAGATGCTGACGAACGCCAAACCGTTCGTCGGATCACGGCCGATCGAGGTGCTCGAGCACGCGCTCGTGCGCCCACCAAAACCGATTCGCGCGCTGCGCCCCGAGGTGCCACGCGCACTCGAGGCTGTGATCGTACGAGCGCTCGCGAAGGATCCAGACCGCCGTTTCGGCGATGCCCGGGAGATGATGGCCGCGCTCGATGACCTCGAGTTGCTCGCCTCCAACGCCGAGCAGCGCCGTCACAACACGCGTGCCGAGGAGCTGCCAACGACCTCGCTCGAGATCCTGACGCTCGCGCCACGCTCGTGGTTGCGCCGGTGGTGGAGCCAGCTCCGCTACGGGCGGTGGCGCTGGGCCTAGCAAGGTCGATCTCGATGCGAGAGGTCCGGCTACGCGGCGCAGGCCGCGAGCAACGCGGCGCCCCACTCGGCGACGCGCCAGCGGCGGAGGCCCTCGACCGAGGCCAGGTCGGTGAGGGTCTGCGGGTTGGCGAGGGCGAGGCGCTCGAGCACGCGCTGCGACATCACGATCGAGGGATCGAGCTGCGAACGCGCAGCCTGGGCGGTGCGCCAGGACCGCAAGGCCTCGACGCGACGGCGCGCCGCGGCCGGCATCGCTGGTTGCGAGCTGGGTTCTCGGCGAGGTAGCTCGGCCTCGGGCAGCTCGAGCCCGCGCGTGATCGCCTCGAACACGACGTCGACCTCGCGCGCTTGACGCGGATACGAGGCGAACGCGTCTTCGACGTCCTCGATCGTGGGCGCCTCGAGCTCGGCGAGCGCGAGCAGGACCTCGGGGCCGACGATCTTGAACGGCGGCCGATCGGCAGCGGCCGCGCGCTGCTCGCGCCACAGATAGATCTCGCGGAGGACGGCTTGCTGGCGGCGCGATAACTTCGCCGAGCCTTTGATCCGGCGGAAATCGTCCTCGGCGCGCTTCTTTTCGGCCGGTGGCAACGTGGCGAGCGCCGCGAACTCCTCGCGCGCCCACTCGGTGCGACCGGCTCCGGCGAGCCGCTCGGTGAGGTTCGAGGTGAGCGCGAACAGGTGCTCGACATCAGCCAGCGCGTACGCCTCCTGCTTCGCGGTCAACGGCCGCCTCGACCAGTCATCTTTCTGGCTGCCCTTGCTGAGCTCGACGCCGAGCTCGTTGCGCACCAACGCCTGGAGCCCGAGCTCGGTGTCACCGAGCAGGCGCGCGGCGATCGACGTATCGAACATCGTGCGAAACGCGAAGCCGAAATCACGGCGCATCGAGGTGACGTCGTTATCCCCGCCGTGCACGACCTTGAGGATCGCGGCATCGGCCATGATCGGCGCGAGCGGCGAGAGATCGGGAAGTGCGAGCGGATCGACCAAGCACGATGCGCCGCCGAGCGCCGTGAGCTGGATCAGGCAGACCTTCTGCGTGTAGTGATGCAGGCTATCGCCCTCGGTATCGATGCCGAGCGCACGACACGTCGCGAGCTCGTCGGCGAGACCCACGAGCTCCTTGGTACTACGAATCCATCGAACAGCCACGCCGCACCATAGCAGCTACCTCGCGAGGACCTCTCGAGAAGACCTGTAGCGATACCGGGGCCCGCAAGCTGATGCTCGCTCCGATCACGTGGAGCGGCGGCTGGCCGACGGTCGGCACCGGCACTCCGGGCCGGGGCACGCAGCTCGCGCCGGCGATTCCGTGAGGTCGCAGGCGCTCACCACGCGCGCGCGCGGGCCTGGATGAACGCGTAGAAGAACACCGCGTTCGGATCGCGCGAGACCAGATCGAGCTCGCGGGTCATGCCGTCGACGACCTCCTGCGAGACCTTGTCCGCGGCGAGCAGGGAGGGTGCGCCGGAGAGCAGCAGCTCGGACCAGTAGGCGAGGAACTCGGCGCGCTCGCCGGGCGCGCGGTTGTCGAGGTGGAACGAGCGGACCTCCGTCGAGACATCGCGGAAGCCGACCGACTGGAGGAGGTTGCCGAGCTTCGCGCCGACGAAGGTGTCCCCGCCGAGGCTGAGCTGGTGATCGTTGAACGACATCCAGTAGCGCAGCGTGTCGGGGCTGTAGGGATCGATGAAGAACGTCGCGTTGAGGACCTCGTTGCACACGACCGGCGCGCCCGGCGTGAGCACGCGACGGACCTCGGACAGCGCACGCGCCGGCGAGTCGAGGTGCTCGAGGATCCAGCACAAGAACGCGCTGTCGAAGCTCTCGGGCTCGAACGCGAGGTGGGTCGCATCGCCTTTCAGGAGCGTGTAGCGATCGGTGGCCCACGGTACGGTCGCGAGGTAGCGCCGCGCCTCGGCGAGCTGGTCGTCGTTGATCTCGACGCCGGTCACGTGGAGCTCGGGGAAGTGGCGCAGCAGGATCTCGGTCTGCGCGCCGACCCCCGAGCCGACCTCGAGCAGGCGGCGACGCCGGCGGAACGGCAGCCGGTCGTGGACCATCGGCTCGAGGAACCGCGCCTGGCGATGGAGGCGCTCGCGCTCGTCTTCGCGGTAGCCGTGGAGGTAACCGGAGGTACTCATCGAGCGTATGCTCCCATGAACGTGACCGGATTCGTCGGATCGATCCCCGCGCTGTACGACCGCCACATGGGGCCCGTGCTGTTCGAGCCGTACGCGCACCAGCTGGCGCGGCGACTGCCGCCCTCGGCCACACGCGTGCTCGAGATCGCCGCGGGCACCGGCCGCGTGACCCGCCAGCTGCTCGCGCGCCTGCCGGCGACCGCGGAGCTGACCGTCACCGATCTCAACGAACCGATGCTCGTCGAGGCGCGCCGTCAGATCGGCGACGATCCACGCGCGACGTGGCGGACGACCGATGTGCAGGCACTCCCGTTCGGTGACGCCGTGTTCGAGGTCATCGTGTTCGCGTTCGGCCTGATGTTCGTCCCCGACAAGGCGCGTGCGATGCGCGAGCTCCACCGCGTGCTGGGCCCCGGTGGGACGCTGATCCTGGCGACCTGGGATTCGCTCGACCGCAACCCCGCGAGCCACGTGTTACACGACCTCGCGATGGCGAGCTGCCCGGCGGATCCGCCGACGTTCATGGCGCTCCCGTTCTCGATGGGCGATCCCGAGGTCCTCCGCGAGCTCGCGCGCGCGGCCGGATTTGCGGGCGGCGCCGTCGAGACGATCGAGCTGGCCAGCGAGGCCGTCTCGGCCGATGACCTCGCGACCGGCTTCGTGCGAGGTAACCCGCTGTGGAATCAGCTCGTCGAGCGCGGTGTCGACGGTGCCGCGTTCCAGGCCCAGGTCACCGCGGCGCTGATCGCGCGGTTCGGGGATCGGCCGTGTCGGTCACCGATCTCGGCACACGTGCTCGTGGCCGCCAGATAGGCCAGATAGGCCAGATAGGCCAGATAGATAGAGCTCGACCGGCCACGGTCAGTGGCCAACTTTGTGCTCGATCTCGATCGCGGTGACCCACGCCGGCAGCGGCGGCACGATCAGCCCTCGCACCACGCGTGCGAAGCATGCGAGCTCGGCCTTCGAGTGCGCGGCTTGTCCCGGCACCCACGCACGAGGCGCGCCGTGCTCGAGGTCGAACCTCACGATCACGTAGCGAGCCTCGTGGGAGGCCAGGCAGGCCTCGAGCGCCGTCGCCTGGCCGGCGAGCAGGCGCTCGGCCGTCGCCACGGGATCGCGCCACGGATCGTCGATCGGATCGGAGGGGGGCCTCGTGCCGCCGACCCGGAGCGCCACCAAGAACAGGGCGTCCGGCATGGCTGGGAACTCGATCGCGGCGATCGCCGCCTGCAGGCAGCGCTCCTCGGTCGTGAACCCACAATAGCCGATGCTATGGGTGAGCTGGAGCTCGGCCGCGGCGTGGCCGTCGGGTTGGCGAATGACGAACACCGTATGGCGGTCGCCGAGGATGTTGCCGCCGCAGACGGGGGTCGGCGTGCGGGGCTTGCACGCGGCGATGGCATCGCCGTGCTCGGCCGCGATCGACGCGACGAGCCTCGACAGCGTGGTCCAGCTCGGCGGCGCCGGCGGCATGGCATCGACCGGTGGCAGAGGCGGCGCGGGCACCGGCACCGCCGGCACCGGCGCGAGCCCGAGCGCGGCGACCGGCGCGGGCGCGGGCGCGGGCGGCCGGATCGCGACGGCGATCACGACGGCAGCGGCGGCGGCCACGGCCACGCCGAGCCCGAGCGCGAAGGCGCGAGCTCGGCGCCTCGCGCTCCCGCGTGCGAGCACCTTCGCGGCGAAGCCGGCCGGCGGCGAAGGGCGCGCCGTCCGCACGATCGCGAACACGGAGTCGGCATCGAGGTCACTCAGATCATCCTGCTCGTCGGGCATCGGCACCTCCGTCGGTGAGCAGTGGGGCCAGCACCGCGCGTAGCCCATCGCGGGCGCGCGAGAGACGAGAGCGGATCGTTCCGATCGCGACGCCTTCGAGCTCTGCGATCTCGTGATACTCGAGCTCGCCCCACATCCGCAGCGCGATCACCCGGCACCTGGCTACTCGCGACCGGTCAGCTTGTCACGCTCGGCTTGGGTGCCGATCCAGCGGTCGCTCCTGGCGATCGTGTCGAAGCCGTTCTCGAGCTTGGTCAGCGACTCGGGCGCGTGCATGTCGCCGTGGTAGTGGTCGACGTTCTTGGTCGAGGTCGCACCGAGCGGGCGATACGCGGTGGTCACGGACGACGCGTCGCTCATCTCGTACCTGGTGTACGAGCTCTTGTACGCGAGGTACTTGCCGTCGGTGAACAGCTTGTCGAGCGCGGCGAGCTGCTCGCCGGTCACGGTGCCGGTGGCCTCGCCGATCCGCTTCACGTAGTTCTTGCCGACGTACTCGACCTTGCCGTCGCGATACACGGTGAGCGAGTAGACGGGACAGGTGCCGTAACAGGGACCGCGCTCGATCCTCGCGAGGAGCACCTGTGGTGCGGCGACGGGCGGCGCGGTCACGGGCGCGGGCGGCGGCGGTGTGACCGCCACCACCAGCGGCGTCGGGGCCGCGACGGTCAATGCGGGAGGTGCGGGAGGTGCGGGTGGTGCGGATGGTGCGGGCTTGACGCCGGCATCGCACCCCACGAGCAGCACGAGGAGCACGAGGCAACGGCTCATCCCGCCAAGCGTAGCAGGCCGCCGCCGCCGTTCACGTCAGTTCTGCTCAGCGACTGAGCCGCGCGTCGAGCGGCTCGAAGCTCTCTCCGAGTCCGGACCCGTTGCGGATGCTCCGAGCGCTGCGCAGGATCGGGCGGCGATCGCGTTAGTGCGTGCAGTCGCGATACAGGCGATCGGCGCCGACGTTGTCCACGCCGGCGAGCACCGCGTTACCGGCCGCGTTGGCGTGAATGAGATCCTGCATGTACGGGGTCGCGTTCGGGATGTAGTACGGGCACGTCGCGACGTCGTAGTGGTGGCCGTGACCGAGGAACGCGGAGTGCTGATCGACGACGATCGCGGCATCGCCGTGCGCGCCGGCGATCGTCTTGATCTGGTCGTTGAACTCGTGAAGGATCTCGGTCTTCGCCTGACTGATGTTGTACGGAGCCGCGGTGCAATCGTCGAACGGGTTGTACTGGGTGTTCATCAGCAGCGTCGCGCCGCCCGGGAACTTCGCGGTGTTGGCGAGCGTCGCGAACGTCGCGTCGTACACGCTCTGCAGCATCGGCTCGACAGTGCCAGTCCAGCCGGCCATCGCGGCGGCGTCGCTCTGGGTGAGGTACGGCGTGAGGTCGTTGCCGCCGATGAACAGCATCATCAGCGTCGGACCGGCGGTCGCGGGGACGTTCGCCATCTGGCCGGCGATGTCCTTGAGCTGCGCGCCGCCCACGGCGTAGTTCTCGTACGTGGCGCCGGGGCCGTAGTGCGCGATCACGTAATCGGAGAACTGCTTCGACACGCAGTCCGCGGCCATCGGGCCGCCGATCACGCTGCACGCCGTGATGCTGTCGCCGATCACCACGATCCGCGCGGGCGCCGTGACGCACGAGTGGACCG
>JBDTEH010000195.1:0-14999 GCA_039922635.1 Kofleriaceae bacterium
TCGGCGGCGATCACCTCGCGAAGTACGCGGCGAAGATCGCGGCCGAGCCGTTCGCGGTGCGCGCGCCGCTCGCGGCGCGCTATGCGGCGCTCGTGCGCGGCGAGCTCGACGCGAAGGCCGCCGCCACCCTCGTCCGCGATCTGCGCGCGGCGCACGCGGGCGACATCTTGCTCGGCGCACTGCTCCAGGCGAGCCCCACGGATCACGTCGCACCCGCAGATCTCGACGAGCTCGTGAAGCTCGCGGACGCGACCGGCGATCCGTGGTTCGCGCTGTTCGCGGCGCAGCAGCGCGGCGCCGTCGCCCTCGAGCGCGGCGCGACCGCCGGCGCGGAGCAAGTGCTGCAGGTAGCAGCGGCACGGTGCGATCGCGAGCCGATGGCGTATCGCTGTCCGTCGATCTATCAGCGCCTCGCCGATGCCGACGAGGCGATGTCGTTGCCGGTGGCGGCGACCGAGGCGCTCGCTCGCGTGCGGGCGACGGCCGGCGGGGTCGTGCCGTTCGAGGACGACGCGCTGGTCTCGGCTGCGCTCGCCGCCAACCTGCGCGACGATCTCGCGGGCAGCGGCGGTGCCATCGTCGCCGCCTATCTCGAGGAGATCCAGAAGACAGATCTGCCGTGCGAGAGCGTCGCGTTCGCACGCGAGGCGGTCGCGACGACGCGGATCAACCAGAACCGGATCGCCGAGGCGCGCGCACTGCTCGCGGCGGCGCCGGCGTGCGCGACCCCGCCGTCGTTGCATCGCATGCTCGTTCCGATCGAGCTCGTCGATCACGCAGACCACGACGCCGTCCAGGCGCTGCACGAACGGCTCGAGAGCCTGCGTCGCGATGCGACTCCAGGCGAACAAGCGCTGCTCGATCACCTCGAAGGGCGGCTGCTACTTCCCGATGACCCCGACCGCGGTCGCGCGCTGCTGCGGCACGCGATCGCGACCACCGCGCGCGATCCGTCGGCGGTGAAGGCGCGCGCGTATAGCTACGCCGTGCTCGTCGAGGACGCCGGCCGCCGAGGTGCCTGGGCCGAGGCGCTCGCGCTGCTTGCCGAAGAGCGTGGCGCCGCGGTGCCCGATCGGTGCGTGCTGGGCGCTGCCGAGGAGAACGCGTCGGTATTCATCGTACGCGGCGCCGATGGCGCGATCGCTGGTGCCGTCGTGACGCGCGCGGTTGGCGAGTCTCTCGGTGCGGCGCACGTGCCCGATACCCTCGTCGTAGCGCTGGCGGCGTGCCCGATCGTCGACGTGCTCGCGCGCCAGCCGTATTACGGCGAGCCGGCGCTGCTCCCTCCGCGGCTCGCGTGGCGCTATCGCAGCGGCCCCGCGACGCCGGCGCCGCGTGCGAATGCGCGGCTCGTCGTGATCGCGAACATTCCGGTGCCGCCGGAGCTGCACCTCGCTTCGCTCGCACCGGTGACGCCGGCGGCCGATGCGTTCGTGCTCGAAGGACCGACCGCAACTCCCGCGCGTGCGGTCGCCGCGATGGAGGACGCCGGATTTATCGAGATCCACGCGCACGGGCTCACGGATGTAGGCGACGATGCCGCCGTGCTCGTACTCGCCCCAGGCGCGACCGGCGACTACGCGCTCGCGTCCTCCGCGATCGCCGCGACCCCGCTGCGAGCGCATCCTGTCGTCGCGATTGCGGCGTGCGGTGCGGCGGCGACCGGCCACGCGTTCCAGTCGACGTGGGGGCTCGTCGATGCATTTCGTGCGGCCGGGGCGAGTGCGGTGATCGCGTCACCCGATCCGATCGCGGACGCGGCCGCCCCGAGATTCTTCGCCGCTGTGCGCGCGCGGATCGCCGCCGGCTCCGATCCGAGCGTTGCGGTCCGCGACGAGCGCGCCGGGTGGACCGACTCCGGTCAGCGCGCGTGGATCGATCGCCTTGTCGTTTTTCAATAACCAGGAGAGCAACGTGCACGAGATCGAAGGCTATGGCATCGGGAAGAGTGAGCTCGCGACGTGGCGTGACGCCCGACATGCGACATTGTTGTTCGCACCGCGCGGGGAGACCGTCACGCTGACGCTGCTCGCAGACGACCTGCTGATCGGTCGCCACACCGTCGCGGCGACGCAGTTTGCCGAGGCGATCGCGGGGTATTCGCGGTACTGGCAATCGGGCGCGAACGCTCCGGGCGCGAACGTGAAGGAGCGGTCGTACGTGACGGCATACGCGGCCGCGGGACAGGGCGTCGACACCGGCATTCCGCCGCATACGCCACCGAAGGGCTATCCGGCCGCGAACGTCCTCGTGCACGCGCAGCTGCGCGCGTTCGTGACGATCGCGAGCGAACGCTAGCCTCGGCGGCGCGCGGTCAGCCGCCAGCCATCGCGCGTGTGATCGCTCGTGGTGGTGCTGACCGAATTGGTCAGCGCGTCGGCAGGGCTCCTGGCCTCGCGCCGCGCGCGACCGGGCAGGTCGGCGCCGTAGTAGAAGCGCTGCATCACCCAGATCCAGAACGCCGGGCGATACATGAAGAGGTCCGCCATCAGCGAGACCTGGGCCTCGTTGTCCCAGAACAGCCGCTGCGGCGCACCTTCCTTGCGGCGCAGCTTCAGGACGTCGTTCGAGACCGGGCAGCGCGTGATACACGCGCGGCACATGTGATCGCGGCGCGGGCCGAAGTAGTCGCCGGCGATCACGCGGTCGCACGAGGCGGCCTTGTTCATCGTGTAGTCATCGAACGCGCCGACCGGGCACGCCTCGACGCACAGGTTGCAGGTCGCGCAGTCGGCGAGCTTCCACGCGCGATCCTCGGGCACCGGATCGTAGCGGTCGACCGGCGCGCCGAGGAACACGACGCCGAGCTTGCAGTGGAACCCGAACTTCCTCGAGAACAGCAGCGCGTTCTTGCCGATCACACCGAGCCCGGCCGCGGCCGCGAACTCCTTGAGCACGATCGGGATGCCGGCCTGCGCCTCGCCGAGCGCGATGTCCCCGTACACGGCATCGAGCCTCGCCGCGATGTCCGCGCCCATCGTCTCCACGAAGTAATCGGCCGCGACGTCGCTAAACAGCGCGAACACCACCACGGCCTCGCTGGTGGCCGCGCGATGGGTCAGGCGGAGCTTGCCGACCAGGTGGGTGCCGCGCCGCTCGACGGGGCCTTCGGGCAGACGCGAGCGCAACGCGCTCCCCGCCATCACGACCGCGTCGTACGGCACGCCCGGGGGCGCGGCCTCGCGCACGATGTCGTCGAGCGCGGCACGCGAGATCACGATCTCGCGGCGCCCGAGCGCGCGCAGCTTGGCGACGGCGGCGGCGTACTCGCGCTGCATCCACGGGGTCGCGACCGAGCGCGCGGCCCTCCAGCTCTCTGCCCAGGCCCGATCGATCGCCTGGGCCTTCCAGACGCCGAGGTGGCCACGGAGCGCAGCGAACATGCTCCAGCCTAGCCGCTCGTCGCCACGATGCCCACGCGTTGCGCCGCAACATCATCACGGCGCCGGCCCCGCACCCGCGGGCGAGCTTCGGTGATACCACCGGCGCCGTGAGGATCCTCGTCGCGTTCGCCGTCGTCGCCGGTTGCGGAAGTACCTCGTCTCCCGTCGCGGCGCCGCCCGCGCCGGTGGAGCCCACGGTCATCGCCACGCCGGCCCCGCCTGGCGGCGCCGCGAGCGCAACTCGCGCCGCGAGCGCAACTCCGGCGGCCACGCCGGCGCCGCGCGTGACGGCGACGGCGATCGCCGACGCGAAGGCCAAGCTGGTCGCCAAGTTTGGCGCCCACGACGCGATCTCGCGCGGCGTCGATCAGGTCGCGGAGCTGTGGCGGACGAGCGATGGCGACCTCGCCGAGTTCTGCCTCGCGCAATACGCACCCGACGCGAAGACGCGCGACGCGCTGTTCGCCCGGATGGAGGCGCTCGACGAGCAGATCCGCGGCCACGATCTCGAGATCGGGCGCGCGGCGCGGTGGAACAGCGAGGTCGAGACCGGACCGATGCTCGCGGTCGAGGAGCTGCTGACGACGTACGACCCGAGCACGCACGTGATCGACGACCTGTTCAGGTCGAAGGTCGCGTTCGCGGTGCTGTTGAACTTCCCGCTGACCTCGCTCGCGGATCGGATCCGCGAGGGTGCGCGCTACTCGCGGCGCGAGTGGGCGGAGGTCCGGCTCGCGAGCAAGTTCGAGGCGCGGGTGCCGAGCGAGCTCGAGCAGGCGACGAGCACCGCGGCCGCGAACGCCGAGCGCTACATCGCCGGCTACAACCTGTGGATGCACCACGTCCTGGGCGAGGGCGGCGCGCGGCGGTTTCCGTCGGGGAAGCGGCTGATCAGCCACTGGAACCTGCGCGACGAGCTCAAGGCGAACTACGCCGACAAGGACGGGCTCGCCAAGCAGCGCACGATCGCGAGGCTGATGGAGCGCATCGTGACGCAGACCATCCCGGCCGCCGTGATCGATAATCCAACGGTCGATTGGGATCCGGTGACCAACCGGGTCACCGCGGCACCGGCGGCCGAGATCGAGGCCGATGCGCCCAAGGATCGGCCCGGGCCGAGCGAGACGCGCGAGGCCGACCAGCGCTTCGAGCTCGTGCTCGCGCACTTTCACGCGGCACGCGCGATCGACGCGTACTCGCCGGTCGCGCCGACGTACCTCGACCGCGCGTTCGAGGACGCGGAGCTACCTGAGGTGCGGGTGCGCGCGATGCTCGTCGAGATCCTCGAATCGCCACTCGGCGCGCGCGTCGGCAAGGAGATCGAGGCCAAGCTCGGACGTCCGCTCGAGCCGCACGACCTGTGGTTCCCGCTCGCGGCGCCGGCGACCGCGGAGGCCGAGCTCGACGCGGTGACGCGCAAGAAGTATCCGGACGCGGACGCGTTCGCGAAGGACATCCCGCGGATCCTGCGCGACCTCGGGTTCTCGCCGGCGCGGGCGACCTACCTCGCCGCGCACATCCAGGTCGATCCGGCGCGCGGCGCCGGTCACGCGCTGGAGGCCGAGCGCCGCGGCGACAAGGCGCACCTGCGCACGCGGGTCGAGCACGGCATGGACTACAAGGGCTACAACATCGCGGTCCACGAGCTCGGTCACAACATCGAGCAGACGTTCTCGCTGTACGACATCGATCACACGCTGCTGCAGGGCGTGCCGAACATCGCGTTCACCGAGGCGCTCGCGTTCCTGTTCCAGGCGCGCGATCGCGAGCTGCTCGGCCGCCCGCGCGCGCACGGCGAGGCGGATCGGCTGCGCGTGCTCGATGCGTTCTGGGACACCCGCGAGATCGCGGGCTCGGCGCTCGTCGAGATCGACGTGTGGCACTGGCTCTACGCGCACCCGAACGCTACCGCGACCCAGCTGCGCGACGCGACGGTGGAGACCGCGCGCAGGGTGTGGGACCAGTACTACGCGCCGATCCTCGGCGGCAAGGGCACCACGCTGCTCGGGATCTACAGCCACACCATCGCGTCGCCGCTGTACCTGTTCAACTACGTGCTCGGCCACCTGATCGCGTTCCAGGTCGAGCAGCACCTCGCCGGCAAGGGCTCCAGCAAGGCCACGTTCGGCAAGGAGTTCGAGCGCGTCGCGAAGCTCGGCCGGATCTCGCCGGATCTGTGGATGGAGCAGGCGACCGGCAAGCCGGTCGGCACCGCCTCGTTGCTCGAGGCGACCCGGCGCGCGCTAGACCAGCGGCCAGCGCATCCATGACACGGCGCGCGCGGCGGGCGTCGCCTGCGCGCGCGCCGCGCGATACGCGGCCTCGGCGCTCGCCGTCATCTCGGCGAGGTCATCGCGATCGATGCCGATGCCGTGACGCGCGCGCTCGAGGATCGTCGCGCAACGCTCGAGCCCGTCGACGTGGACGCGGCGCGCGAACACGGCTGGTGATTCGTCGGCGCCCGTGCGCCAACCGGCGTCGCGCAACCCGACCAGGACCAGGTGCCACGCGTTCGAGACCCGCTGCGCGACGGTCTCGTCCCAGAACGGCCGCGCGAAGTGGCGCAGCGCGATCGCGCGGCGAACCGGGCGCAACACGAGCGCGACGAGCTGGATCATCAGCAGCGACGCCATCAGGATCGCGGCCCACCGCAGTACGAGCGATGTCGCGGGGGCGGGCGCGCGCAGCGTGGGCGGCGCGCCGGGCGCGACCTCGGGCCGCGCGCTCGGGTGCGGCGGTACGATCGCGTGGGGTGGCGGTGGCACCGCCGGCACGATGATGCCGGGAGCCTGCTGCGGCTGGAGGGGAGGCGGCTGCACGTCCGGCGGCGGCACGTGTGGGATGTCCGCGGGCACCGGAGGTGCGGGCACGATCGGCGCGGCCGCTTGGCCGCCCGCGGGGGGCTCGTACGCGTGATGTGCCGCGTGGTGCACCGGGTCGGCCGGCGTCACGATCGACGGCGTCACCGCGCCGGCCTGCACCGCATAGCTGCCACCTTCGTAGGGCAGCGGACCCGGTTCGACCGGCGCCGGCTCGTAGCTCCCCGGATCGGGGCCGGGCCCGGTGATCGGTTCGTTCGCACCGACGACGACGCCACCGGCGAGACAGACCCGACATCCGGTCTCGATCACCGGTGCGCCGACGTGTTCGTGGCTGCGGCCGAGATCGAGGTACTCCCTCGTGCGGGCGCGGGTGGTCGAAGCGGTCGCGTGGCGCGGGCAGCACGGCAGGCCGATCGCCGGATCTCCAATATCGATCGCGACCGCTCCGCCGTCGAAGGCTTCGGTCTGCCACAGGAGCGGCGCCAACCACATCGTCGCGGCGAACCCGAGCGCACTCACGATCACCGCCCACGCGATCCGCGGCAGCCGAGCCCCGGCGCCGTCGTGCAGCGTGACCGGCGCGGCCACCGTCGCGAGCGGCGACGGCGATACGGTGCGCCACAGCGCGATCCGGCGCTCTTCGCGCACGCGCAGGAACACCAGGAACATCACGGCGAGCCCGCCGAGCAGCACCAGGCCACCGGTCTGCGGCATCGCGTTCGCGTCCGTGCCGTCGAGGATCGTCAACATCCACAGCACCGCGGGGAACCAGAACGCGACGAGCGACGTCCGGTCGCCGAGGCACCAGAACCCGCACATCGCGGCCGGGACGTAGGCCATCCACACGGTGCGCTCGCTGATCGTCTCGGGGAGCTGCGAGATCCACAGCAGCCCGACCGCGAGGACCAGCCAGATCGCGACCCACACCCGGATCCGGCGGAGCGCGAGCAGCTGGCCCAACACGGTGCCCGCGATCGCGCCGACCCACACGGGCGCGAGCACGTCGAGCGCTTCGCTGCGGACGCAGGTGTAGAGCGCCATGCCGAACGCGAGCAGCGCCCAGTACACGACGAGGACCTTGATCGTCGAGGCCTTCACGGGATCATCTCCACGGCCGCGTGGCCCTCGTGTGGGCGGGCGACGTAGTCGCCCGAAAACCGCGACCAATCGATCCAGCACATCACCTGGCTGAACACCGCGCGGTCCTGCCAGCGCGCGATCGCGCGGTCGCGTTCGCGCGCACGGCGGTCACGGCGGTTCTCGGGGGAGCCGATCGGGAAGGAGTAGGTGGCCGCCTTCTCGATCGACAGCGCCGTCTCGACCTGGGTCCACGCGACCTCCGGCACCGCGACCCAGCCGACCTCGCCCGTCGAGATCCGCCTCGGTCGCCCCGAGACGATCACGTGCTTGTCGCGGCGATCGGCGAGGATCCGCTCGAGCGGCAGCGCGGTCTGCCAGTCGACTCGCGCGCCGAACCGCAGCGCGGCGTGGGCCGAGCGCGGGAGCATCGGTCGTTCGCACACCCGGCCATCGATCGCGGCGACCAGCGTGACACGCGTGCCCTGCGCCGCGAGCTCCTTCGCGATGCCGAGCCAGACCCGGACGAGCACGTCGAGCAGGTCGTCGGGAGCACGGCAGGACAGCGCTTCGGTCCCGGCCAGCTCGTTATCGAGGACCAGCCGCACGGTCGGATCCGCGAGTGGAAGCTCGTCGGGCAAGCGGACGATCAGTTGATCCTGCTGGAGCGAGCGTACCCAGTGGATCCGGCGCGCGTCGTCGCCGGGGACATAGGCGCGGACCCGGAAGGTGCCCTCGGTCGGCATCAGGTGCGCGGGCTTCGCGTTGGCGTCGTCGCCGCCTGCGCCGAGCAGCGCGCGCGCGTCCTCGACCCGGAGCTGGCGCGGCATCACGGTTAACTCGGCCGCGCCGCGATGAACGACCGCGGTGCGGGTCAAACCGAGCACGTCGCCGAACCACAGCGCCAGCGGCGGCACCGGGTGCTCGCCGCGCAGCGCGGGGCCGAGGTCCGCGCGCAGCACGACCTCGCCCGAGGCGCCGCCGTCGACCACGTAGCGCGAGCTCGTTCCGTGCCGTTGCGCGCGGCCGAGCACGAACAGTCGCATGCCATGCGGGATCACGAGGTCGCGCAGCGTGATCTCCTCGCGCAGCGGCTCGCCTTCGGTCGCGACCGCGGGCAACACGGCGCGCAGGACCTGCGCGCGGTGCCACGGGCCGTCGCCGGCGGCGACGAGGATCGTCCACAGCGCCACGATCGAGACGGTGCCGACGCCGAGCACGCCGACGACCCCGAGGCTCGCCCAGCCGGTCTCCGCCGCGCCGACCAGCGCGAGTAACCCCATCCACATCATCGCGGCGCCGCCCGCGGTCAACACGTCGATCCGATCCCACGGCGACGCGGCGTCGCGCGAGCGGAACTGCGCGTGCAACGCGATCACGAACCGCACGAGCAGCGCGGCCGCGACGACCAGCCACAACACCGAGAGCGCGATGCCGGTCGCGTACGACACCCGGCTCGCGCCGTGCGCGGAGGCGACGAGCGGTACGACGAGCGACGGTGCGGCGAGCGCGAGCAACCGCCACGTCCGCGCGGCGATCATCGCGCCCCCGCGATCGCGACCGCGCGCAGCCGTTCGCGTACGGTCGCGGCATCGGTCCACATCCGGTGGCGCAGCACGTCGGGCGCGACATCCAGCAGATCCTCGATCGTCACGAACTCGCGACCCGCGACCATCGCGCGCGCCTGGGCCGCGCGCACCCACGCGAGCGTCGCGCGCGGGCTGATGGTCGCGCCTTCTTCGCTGGTACGGCGTAGCTTGGTGATGTAGTCGACGACGGTGCGCTTGAGCTCCGGCGTGACGTGGATATAGGGCACGGTCTCGCGCCACATCACGAGATCGGCGGCGGTGATCACCGGCTGGATCATCGAGAGCGGCGGTGTGACGCCGAGGTGATAGTCGAGCACCTTGACCTCGTCCTCGGGCGTCGGGTACCCGATCTCGAGCATGATCATGAATCGGTCGATCTGGGCGGCGGGCAGCGCGTAGGTGCCCTGATGGTCGATCGGGTTCATCGTCGCGAGCACCTGGAACGGCTCGCCGAGCTGATGGGTCACGCCGTCGACGGTGACGCAGCGCTCCTCCATCACCTCGAGCAGCGCCGATTGGGTCTTCGGCGTCGCGCGGTTGATCTCGTCGGCGAGCAGGATGTGCGTGAAGATCGGGCCGCGCCGGAACCGGAACTCGCGATCCTTGACGTCGAACACGTTGGTGCCCGTGATGTCCATCGGCAACAGGTCCGGCGTGAACTGGATGCGCCCGAAGTCGGTCTGGATCGCCGCGGCGATCGCCTTGCACAGCTGGGTCTTACCGACGCCCGGGACATCGACGAGCAAGACGTGACCGCGCGCCGCCATCGCGGTGAGCACGCGCTCGATCACGTCGCGCTTGCCGACGATCACCGACTCGACGGCCTGGACCACGGCCTGGAACTGCGCGCGGATCCGTTCGACGCGCACGCGCAGCGGCGAACGCTCGACCGGCGCGACCTGCGGGGCGGCTTGTTCACTGCGATACGGCGACTGGGTCATCTGGTTCTCCTCGTCCGTTCGTTGCGCCGGGCCGGCGTCACGGTGATGTCGCGGCAACGTGCCGATCAACCACCGCAACACCGCAGGCCCGGTGCGCGGTGCGGCCGCAGCTGCGGTGTCCTGGTGCCAGAGCTGGGCGTACGCGTCTGCGAGCCGGTGGCGGATCGGCTCGTCGCCCGCGAGCTCGTACAACACCTCCGCGAGCGCCGCGCGCAGCTCCGCGGGGACGGCGGGCGCGAGCCGCTCTGGCGTCTCCGCCACGCAATCGTGGTCCGCGAGCGGCGGCCGACCGAGCGCGGACAGCGCCTCGTTCGCGCGCGCGAGCTCGGCGTCGGTGTACGCGCCGGGCGCGAGCAGGATGCCCGCGATCACGCGCGCCACCATCCGGATATCAGTCATGGCAGGCACGGATCGAAACCATGAAATGGCGCTTGCTCACGTGCCATTGGAAAAGTCGCAACGCCCGGCGGTTGCAGATTATTTGTCGGGCGTCGTGAAGAGGAGCCGCCCACACGTGGGCCGGTCGCACGAAATCGCACGCTCCGTCGCGGTCGCCGGGATAACCGCCGAGATCGTTTGAATCCCGCGGGTTTGGGCTGCCTCCCTCGCCGCCGGTGAGCTAGCCGCCGAACAGCCGGCGCAGGATGCCGGACTTCGACGGCGGCGGACCTTGCTCGAGCACGGCCTTCATCTCGGCGGCGTTCGCGTAGCGCTCCTCGCGCTTGTGCGACAGCACCTTCGCGACGACCGCGTCGAGCCAGGTCGGTACGCTCGGGTTGCGGTTCGCGGGGTGGCGCTCGAGCTCGCCCTTCATGACCTTGCCGAGCAGATCGCGCTTGGTGTCCCACGCGTACGGCCACTCGCCGGTGAGTAGCTCGAACATCACGATGCCGAGCGAGAACAGATCCGCGCGTTGATCGACCGCGCTCGGATCGAGGTACTGCTCCGGCGAGATGTAGAACGGCGTGCCGAGGACGTGGTTCTTCGAGGTCAGCTTGAGCTCGTCCTCGACCTTCGCGAAGCCGAGGTCGAGCAGCTTGACCTTGTCGCCCTCCGGCGAGGGCACGAGGTAGATGTTCTGGGTCTTGATATCGCGGTGGATCACGCCGCGTGCGTGCAGCACGACGAGCGCGTCGAGGATCTGGATCGCGATCGGCACGACGCGCTCGGGCTCGAGCGGACCGGCCTCCTTGCGCATCGTGTAGAGCTCGCGGCCCTCGAGCTTGTCCATCACGATGTACGGGCAGCCATCCTCGGTGGTGCCCGCATCGTGGACGTTGACGAACGCCGGGTGGCCGAGCGCCGCGGTCTCGCGGGCCTCGCGGACGAAGCGATTCGCGAGCTCGCGATCGTTGGCGAACCGCTTGTGCAGGATCTTCACGGCGCTCGCGCGGCGCAGCATCGGATGCTCCGCGGTGTAGACCGCCGCGATGCCGCCGATCCCCAGCACCGGACCGAGCACCAGGTCGCCGAGGAGTTGGCCCGTACGGGCCTGCGGACACGGCGCGCCGTCGGGATGAGCAGAGGCGCACAACTGACAATCGGCCATGAGCCCCGAGGATAACCCTAACGCTGCGTGATCGTCTCGGCGAGGTGCGCGATGCGGCCGAAGTGATGTTGCCTCGCGTCGGCGATCAGCTTCTGCTGATCGCCGGTCGCATCGTCGCCGGGCTTGGTGAGGAGCTCGGCCTCGACATAGCCGAGGCGCGCGGCGAACGCGAGCGCGATGCAGCCTCGATCTTCGGCGGCGGCGCGGGTCTGATCGAGGTGGGTCAGCGCGTCGTCGTCGCCGAGCAACGCCTGGGCCTCGAACAAGGCGATCTTCGCGTGGGTCTTCGCGTCGAAGTCCTGGAGCGAGTCGGGCTTGACCCGATCGAGGTCCGCGATCGCCTGGCTGGTCTCGGCCTGCGCGACGTGTGCGCGCGCCAGCACGATCGCGGCGCGGATCGCGGGCGTGGTATCGCCGAGCCGATCGGCGTCGGCCTGGAGCGCGGTCGCGCGCGTCACGATGTCATCGAGCTTGCCGTCCTCGTCGAGGTCGAGCACCAGCAGGTCGAGCTTGATCGCGATCGCGCGGACCTCGCTGATCCCCGCGAGCGCGAGGCCCTGCTCGAACGCTCGGCGCGCGAGCACGCGATCGCCGCGCTCGGCGACGGACTCCCCGTGGAGCTGGGCGCACAGCGCGGCGAGCTCCGGTGTGGTCGTGAACTCGCGCGCGCACTCGGTCGCGCGCGCGATCGCCGGTTCGAAGTCACCCGCCATGCGGAGGATCGCGGCGTTCGCGAGGTCCGCGTAGGCGATCGCGTTGCGATCGCTACCCTTGCTCGCCTCGGCGTCCTCGAGATGTGCGCGCGCCTGATCGAGGTCGCCCTGGAGCGCGAGCACGAGCGCTCCGGACGACCACGCGATCGAGGCCGCCGCGGGCTGCGCGTTGTCGTGCGCGAGCGCCGCGGCCATGTCGTACTTCTCGGTCGCCTCGGCGAGCTGATCGCGCTCGACCGCGGTGCTGAACCACCGGACGTTGTGATCGAGCGTGAGCAGCTTCGGATCGAGGTTCGGTAGCGAGAGTCGCGTGGCCGGTTGCCGCCGGGCGTCGTCGTGGCTGCGCAGCACGTACCCGCCTACGACCGCGCCGCCGACGAGCGCGAGCGCGAGCGCCGCGACGACCAGCGTGCGGAGCTTGCGCGACGGTGGCTGCGCGAGCGCCGCGAGCATCGCGTCCATCGAGGGATAGCGCTCCGCCGGGTCGGTCGCGAGCCCACGCGCGACGATCGTGCGTAACCAGGCCGGCACCTTCGCGCCGCGCGGCGGCTTCGCGCGCCGTCCCGCGATCACCGCATCGGCGAGCGCGACGGCGGTCTTGCCGGCGAAGGGCCAGTCGCCAAACAGCGCGCGATACAGCGCGACCGAGAACGCGAACTGGTCGCTGCGCTCGTCGGCGCGCTCGCCGTTGTGTTGCTCGGGCGCCATGAACATCGGCGTGCCGAGCACCGCGCCCGTCCGGGTCAGTGGACTCATCGGCGAGTGCGACAGCTCGAGCTGCGCGCGCGCCATGTTCGCGCGGGTCGCCGCGGGCAGATCGTCTTCGCCCGGACCGAGCGCGCGGGCGAGCCCGAAATCCGAGACCCGCACGCGGCCATCCTTGCCGAGCAGCACGTTGTCGGGCTTGAAGTCCCGGTGCACGAGGCCGGCCTTGTGCGCGGCGGCGAGGCCGCGGCCGGCGGCAAGGAACTTGTCGAGGATCTGGGCCTGCGAACGTGGCCGCTTGTCGAGCCACTCGCCGAGCGTGCCGGCATCGAGCAGCTCCTGGGCGAGGAACACCAGGCTGCCCTCGACCCCGACCTCGTACACCGTGATCACGTTCGGGTGCGTGACGCGCGCCATCGCCTGGCCCTCGCGCAGCATGCGCAAGCGCTCCTCCTCGGTCGCCGCCGCGGCGCGGAGGACCTTCAGGGCGACCCGGCGATCGAGCTCGGGGTCGTGCGCCGCGTAGACCACGCCCATGCCACCCGCGCCGAGCTCACCGGTCACGACGAACCCGCCGATCTTCGAGCCGTACCGGATATCGGAGTCGGTGGCCACGTCACGCAAGCGTAGCGCACCCGCCTCGGCTCTACCGCGATCCGGAGCGCCGCCGCGATCGTGCGAGGCGACAACGCGAGATTCGCGTCGGGGCATGGTGCTCGGTAGGTTCTTCGTGATAAACAAGCGTTTACTATAATGAACAAACGTTTAACATCGAGTCGGTCGTGACGACGTCGATCTGCATCGCGGGCGCCGGGATCGCCGGGCCCGCGCTGGCGTACTGGTTGAAGCGCTACGGGTTCGAGCCGGTGCTCGTCGAGCGTGCGCCCCGGTTTCGCGGCGGCGGCTACGTGATCGACTTCTGGGGCGTCGGCTTCGACGTCGCCGAGCGGATGGAGCTGATCTCGGAGCTGCGCGAGCGCGGCTACGACATGGATCGGCTGCGTTACCTGCGCGACGACGGCCGCACGCGCAGCGAGCTCGATGCCGGCTCGATCCACCGCGCGATCGGCGATCGGTTCACGAGCCTGCCCCGTGGCGAGCTCGCGGCCGCGATCTTCGCTCGGGTCGAGCACGAGATCGAGACGATGTTCGGCGACTCGATCCGGTCGTTCGTGGATGATGGCCGCGGTGTCGAGGTCACGTTCGAGCACGGCGGGACGCGGCGCTTCGACCTGCTCGTCGGCTGCGACGGCGTGCACTCGAGCACGCGGGCGCAGCTGTTCGGGCCCACCGCCGCGGCGGTGGCCTACCTCGGCTACGTGGCGGCGGCGTTCGTCACCGCCGGCTATCCGGACCGCGACGACCATGCGTACGTCAGCTGGGCTGCCCCCGGCCGCCAGATCAGCCGCTATGCGCTGCGCGACGATCGCACCGCGTTCTTGCTGGTGTGCGCGCGCGACGAAGCGCCGGCGTTGCACGATCACGCGTCCCAGGTCGAGCTGCTGCTCGAGACGTTTCGGGAGGACACGTGGCGCGAGCTCCCCGCGATCCGCGAGCGCCTCGCGGCGTGCGACGAGCTCTACTTCGACACCGTCGCACAGGTCCATGCGCCGGCGTGGTCGCGCGGCCGGGTCGCGCTGCTCGGCGACGCGGCGTACTGCCCATCGCTGCTCGCGGGCGCGGGATCGTCGTACGCGATGGCGGGCGCGTACCTGCTCGCCGGCGAGCTCGCCCGCGCAGCCGGCGATCATCAGGTGGCGTTTGCCGCGTACGAGCAGCGGTTCCGGCCGTTCATCGAGCGCAAACAAAAGGCCGCGCGCCGCTTCGCGTCGAGCTTCGCGCCGCGTAGCTCGTTCGGGCTGTGGGTCCGCGATCGGGCACTCGGGGTCATGAAGATCCCGGGTCTCGGTGACTGGTTGATCCGCAGGACGGTAGCCGACGACTTCGACTTACCCGACTATGGTGCTTGATCCGGATGGCACGGTCTCGAGCACCCAGCGAAGAGCGCACCTCGAGGGCGATCATTCGAGACGAGGCCTTGAAGCTGTTCGCGGCGCACGGTGCGGACGCCGTCACGGTGCGCCAGATCGCGCATGCCGCGGGCGTGTCTCCCGCGCTCGTCGTGCGTCACTTCAAGTCCAAGGACGGACTTCGCGAGGAGACCGATCAGCTCGTGCTGCGCGCATTCGAGGACATGCTCGCCGAAGCGACCGGTCCGGC
>JBDTEH010000196.1:0-24888 GCA_039922635.1 Kofleriaceae bacterium
GATCCACGCTCGTGTAGCCATGCCGGTGTTCGATCACGCCAGCGATCACTCGTCTACGTTTTGATGTGCGTACGACTCAACCGATCGAAACCAACCGATTTGATTCAGGGACAGGCCCTAATCCCAGGTCAGCCGGAACCCCAGTGGTCGCTCGGCAGCGAGCCCACGGCAGGGCGATCGTCGGGGCCGATCCAATCGAGGTGGTCGAGCCGCGCCATCGCTTGCGGGGCGATTTGTAAACCACCGAGAACACGAGCCCGACCGCGGCGCCGGTCAGCGCTATGGCGAGCACCGCCGGAGGCGACTCTCATCTTGTGAGGCAAAATACTCGGTTCGTGCCGGTCGGATTGTGCGTTAGGGTCGTCGTCGTGAAGGTTGTCCTCGCTATCCTCTGCCTCGCGGCCTGTGGGTCGTCGCACGGAACCTCCGGCGATGGGGGCGGGGGGGATGACACGGTCGACGCGCCGACCATGACCTCGGACGCGAACGTGCACGGCACGACCGCGATCTCGATCATCGTCGAGCCCGATGGTAACAGCGCGATGCAGCTGGTGTCCGCGATCAACGCGGCGACGACCTCGATCAACGTGACGATGTACGAGATGTCGAACAACTCGATCATCACCGCGCTCAAGGGCCGCGCCCAGGCCCACGTGCCGGTCAAGGTGATCCTCGATAGCTCGTCGACCAACAAGTCGTTCAACACGCCGGCGCACGACACCCTGGTCGCGGCCGGCGCGCAGGTCGTGTGGTCGAACCCGTCGTTCACGTACACCCACGAGAAGTGCGTCCTGATCGACGGCAAGGTCGCGTGGATCATGACGATGAACGCGACCGGCACCGCGCCGGACGAGAACCGCGAGTACCTCGCGATCGACACCGATGCGGCCGACATCACCGAGGCCCAGGCGGTGTTCGACGCCGACTTCGCGATGCACGCGATCACGCCGACCGGCGCGCTGGTCGTCGCGAACTCCAACGCGCGTCCGGACCTCGTCGCGCTGATCAACGCGTCGACCAAGACGCTCGACATCGAGGGTGAGGAGTTCAGCGACCTCAACACCGGCGGCATCGTCGACTCGACGGTGGTCGCGGTCCATCGCGGCGTCGCGGTCCACGTGATCATCGGCAACTCGTCGCCGGACTCGACGGCGATCGCGCGGGTCAAGCAGGCCGGCGGCCACGTCGTCGTGACCGGACCGATGTCGGGCAACGGCACGATGACGAACCCGTTCATCCACGCGAAGGCGATCGTGATCGACTGCGTGGGCACGTCATGCGCGCGCGGCTTCGTCGGCTCGGAGAACTTTTCGGCCGGTTCGCTCGGTTACAACCGCGAGCTCGGCGTGATCTTCAGCACCGCGTCGGAGCTCGCGAAGGTCAAGGCCGCGATCGACAGCGACTTCGCGGCCGGCGTCGTCCAGTAAGGTACGCAGGCCGATCACGCTGGTCGCTGGCCGTCGCGCAAATGGGGTAGGGTGCCGGCATGGCCGTGCAGACCGGGCTCGCGCGCCTCGCGAGTGATGGAGTTCCTGCCCTCGCGGGCAAGCGGGTGGGCCTGATCTGCAACCCGACCTCCGTCGACGCCGAGCTCCGCCACGCGGTCGAGTTGTTGCGCGGCGCGCTGAACGTCACGGCGCTGTTCGGCCCGGAGCACGGCGTCCGCGGCGATGCGCAGGACATGATCGCGGTCGAGTCGCGCGACGACGCGCGCGACGCGGTCAGCGGGTTGCCCGAGTTCAGCCTGTACGGCCACACGCTCGCGTCGCTGACGCCAACTCCCGCGATGCTCGACCACGTCGACGTGATGGTGTTCGATGTCCAGGACATCGGCAGCCGCTACTACACGTTCGTGTGGACGATGGTGCTCGCGATGCGCGCGTGCGCCGCGGCGGGCAAGCCGTTCGTGGTGCTCGATCGACCGAACCCGATCGGCGGCGTCCACGTCGAGGGGCCCGCGATCGAGCCCGGCTTCGAGTCATTCGTCGGTCTGGTCTCGTGCCCGAACCGCCACGGCTTGACCGCCGGTGAGATCGCGCGCTGGCGCCACGGCGTCGAGAAGCTCGACCTCGACCTCGCGGTGATCACGCTGCGCGGCTGGGACCGCGACATGTGGTTCGAGCACACCGGGCTACCCTGGGTGTTGCCGTCGCCGAACATGCCGACCGTCGACACCGCGCTGGTCTATCCCGGCATGTGCCTCGTCGAAGGTACCGAGCTGAGCGAGGCGCGCGGGACGACGCGGCCGTTCGAGCTCGCCGGCGCACCGCACCTCGACGGGCACCGGCTCGCCGCGGCGCTGAGCGCGATGGAGCTGCCTGGCGTGCGGTTCCGGCCCGCGGTGTTCACGCCCGGGTTTCAGAAGCACGCGCAGCGCGCCTGCGGCGGTGTCCAGCTCCACGTCACGAACGCCGAGACGTTCCGCCCGTACCGGACGGGCGTCGCGGTGTTGAAGGCGGCCCACGATCTCGATCCGGTCCGGTTCGCGTGGCGCACCAAGGCCTACGAGTTCGTCGACCAGATCCCCGCGATCGATCTGCTCGCCGGGACCGGGGCGCTGCGCGAAGGCATCGAGGCCGGCGCCTCGCTCGAGGATCTGACCCGGCGCTGGCCGCGCGACGAGGGCGCGTTCTCCGAGCAAGTCGCCGAGTATCGGTTGTATGCCTAGAGTTGCCCTGTTCGGCGGCAGCTTCAATCCGCCGCACGTCGCGCATCAGCTCGTCGCACTCTACGTGCTCGAGACCCAGGCGGTCGACGCGCTGTGGTTCGTGCCGACGTTCGTGCACCCGTTCGGCAAGCCGCTCGCGCCGTACGAGGATCGGATCGCGATGTGCGAGCTCGCGGCCGCGGCGCTGGGCCCGCGCGTCGCGATCAGCCGTGCGGAACACGATCTCGCGCGGCGACCCGAGTTCGTCGCGAGTCGCACGTTCGATCTCGTGGAGCTGTTGCGCGCGCGCCACCCCGAGCACGCGTTTCGGCTCGTGATCGGCGCGGACATCCTGCGCGAGACCGACAAGTGGTACCGCTGGGCCGACCTCACCGCGCTCGCGCCACCGCTCGTGATCGGCCGTGGTGGCTATGCGTTCCACGGCGCGCCGGCCGCGGGCACCGAGACCGGGGTCGTGATGCCCGAAATCTCCGCGACGCACGTGCGCGAGCTCGTCGCGGATCACGACCCGCGCGCGGCAGCGTTGTTGCCGCACGGGATCCTGCGGTATATCGCCGACCGAGGCTTGTACCTATGACCGCGCGCAATCCCACCACCTTCGTGATCGGTGCCGGCCCCGTCGCGACCGCGCTCGCGGGCGCGCTCCGCCTCGGCGGGGTCCCGGTGCTCGGACTGTGGGCGCGCAAGCCGCCCCACGCGCGGGCCGCCGGCTCGGCCGCCGGCGTCGCGGCGTTCTCGTCGGCGCCGCCCGATGTACTCCTCGAGGCCGAGGTCGTGATCCTCGCGGTCCGCGATGGCGTGATCGGCGAGGTCGCGGAGATGCTCGTCGGCACCGGCCTGGTCAACAAGCGGCACGTGCTGCTGCACTGCGCGGGCGCCGCCTCGGCCGAGGAGGTGCTCGCGAGCGTGCGTGCGAAGGTCGGCGGCGTCGGCACGATCCACCCGCTGTCGGCGATCGCGGATGGCAAGGCCGCGATGCGCACGCTCAAGGGCACCGTGTTCGGCGTCGAGGGCGACGATCACGGTCGCGCGACCGCGGCGAAGCTGGTCGGCGCGATCGGCGGCATCGTGCTCGCGCTCGACAGCTCGCAGATGGCCGCGTATCACACCGCCGCGGCGCTCGCCTCGAACTACGTGGTCGCCGCGCTCGATGCGGCGGCCGAGACGCTCGCGATGGCGGGAGTCGCACCCGCCGATGCGGTGCGTGCGCTGGTCCCGCTCGCCGAAGGCGCCCTGCGCAACATCAGCGCGCGCGGCACCACGGGGGGCCTCACCGGACCGATTCGACGTGGCGACGCGCCGACGATTCAACGCCATCTCGAGGCGTTGCGCGGCAAGCCCGAGCTCGTCGGGATCTATCGCGCGCTGGCAACCCGAGCCCTCGAGATCGCAGGGCGCATCGACGGGCCCGACGCACCGAACCGAGCGGGCCTCGATGCGATTCGAGCCTTGCTCGAATCGTGATCGTGTATCCTCGGCAGGCAATGCGCAGCCTTGTCGTCACTACCCTCCTCGCGTTTGCACTCCTGCTCAGTGCGCGCCCCGCCGCCGCTCAGAACCCCGAGGTCGCCTTCAACGGGCGGATCATGACCTCGACCAAGCGGTTCCCGCAGACGGCGAAGAGTCCGTCGGCGTACACCGCGGCGATCCGAAAACAGGCGGGCTCGAACTTCTACGAGGACAAGACCGATCACACGTGGACGGTGTACTTCGCCGCGTTCCTCAAGAAGCCGCTCAACGATGTCGAGTACGTGATCAAGTTCTACGAGCTCGGCCGCGGGGCACCCTCGCTGATCGCGACGACCGAGGCGTTCAACGACGAGCGCGGTCAGAAGACGATCGTGTCGAAGATCAAGCTCGAGAAGCAGCAGATGGGCGTCAACAAAGAGCTCCAGATGACGATCGAGAACAAGGGCACGGTCTACGCGTCGACCCGGTTCAAGATCCTCGGCGAGGGCGAGCACTTCACCGGCAAGGTCAACTTCTCCGACGACGATGCGAACGGCAAGGACAAGGACAAAGAGGACAAGTAACGCGTGACGCTGTCCTGGTCCGCGCTCACTTGACGTCGAGCGGGATCTCGAACGCGCTGGCGACCGAGGGCGGAAACACCTTCAGCGTGTAGCGCCCCGGATGCGGGAACGTGTAGCGAAACGCGTAACCGGGGCCGCGCGAACGTGGATGCGCGACGAGGCCGGTCGCGCCGGTATTCGACACGACCGTGACGACGAGCTCGCGGGTCTCGATCGGTTGACCGAGCTTGTTCTTGATCTCGATGTGCGGGTGCACGAGTTGATTCGCGACGATCGGATCGGGGACCTCGACATGGATCACGATCTCGCCGTCATCCTCGTTGATCGCGTGCAGGGTCGGTGGCACGCCACCGACCGTCTTCTCGGGTTCGTCCTCGGTGGTGTCCTCGATGCTGGCAGGCTCGAGCCGGCCGTGGAGCAGGGCGAAGCCGGTGCAGGCGAGCGCGGCGCCCGCGAGCGCACCGATCCCGAGCTGGATCAGCGGGCGCCGCGGCCGCGACCGCGGGGAACCGGCGACCTCGGCGAGGTAGTCCTCGGGCAGATCCGGCCGGGTTCGCGAGGTCGCACGCTTCTTGCGGCGCGGCCGCGGCGCGGGCTTGTCGAGCGGGCCGGCCGCGGTCGGCGCGGCGAGCTCGGCGAGCGCGGCGTCGGCGAGCGTCACGACCTCGTCGGCGGTCTGTGGCCGGTCGTCCGGCCGCTTCGCGAGCAGGGTCGCGCACATCCGATCGATCACCTCGGGGATGCGGTCGTCGCGCTCGCTTGGTACCGGCGCGGCCTTGCCGAGGTGCGCGAGCAACACCTCGAACGCCGAGCCCTCGAAGGGCGGCGCGTTCGTGACCAGCTCGAACAGCAGGCAGCCGAGCGCGTAGAGGTCGGCGCGTGCGTCGACCGCCTCGCCGTGCGCCTGTTCCGGCGACATGTAGTGCGGCGTGCCGATCAGCCCGTTCGCGGTCAGCCGCGACGCGTCGGCGGTGCCGGGCTTGCTGGCGGCGATCCCGAAGTCGACGATCGTCAGGCGGTCGTCGCCGTTGCGATCGCGCCGCCACATGATGTTCGAGGGCTTGAGATCGCGATGCACGACGCCCGCGGCGTGGGCCTCCGACAACGCGCTCGCGACCGCGCGGATGATGCGCAGCGCGCGCGTCGCCGGCAACGGGCCGTCTTCCAGGATCCGATCGAGTGGTTGACCTTCCACGAACTGCATCACGAGGTACGGGCGACCATCCGGCAGCTCGCCCACCGCGTGGATCGCGACGACGCCTGGATGCTGGCTCTTCGCGGCCGAGCGCGCTTCGCGCGCGAACCGCTTCGCCATCACCGGATCGGCGGCGATCTGATGGGTCGGCACCTTGATCGCGACGACCCGATCGAGCCCGAGCTGGCGGCCGCGGTACACCGTGCCGAACGCACCGCCGCCGAGCTCGGCCTCGACCACGAACTGGTCGTCGATCGTATAACCGACGAGGCTCGCGCTCGGCGGGCTCGGCGGGACCGCCTGGCCGTCACGGATCTCGACGGTCGGCGGCACCGCTACGAGCGCGCCGGTCGCCGCGGTCGGATCGACCGCCACGCGCGCCATCGTGGCGATCGCGGATTGCGACAGCGCAGCGAGCACGAACGAGGTCCCACAGTCGGGACAGAACGTCCCGGACTCGTCGGTCTTCGCCGTGCAGCGCGGACATACCCGCATCCGCCTCGAGGCTAGCATCGCTGTTCGAAGACACGTGGCGGGCTGCAAACATTCAGTCCGATCGCCCCGCTTAGCATTTGTTTAACGTCCCGAGCGGCAGCCCGGGCCGATGACGAGCCCTCGCGCGACCAAGTGGTCGCACGCTCACAATCGTTACGCCGGCGCGAGTTACGCGACGGCGCGCAACGTCGCCGCGACCTGCGGCGCGAGCGCGCTCTCGATCAGGTGCAGCGCGCGGTCCGTACGCGTCTGCAGCGCGTCCGCCGGCATGCTCAGGTTCGCGTGCATCTCGGCGGCGTCGAGGCTGCCGAGCAGCGCCGACCACGCGAGGTCCGCGATCTCTCGCGCGTTGACCTGGCGGTAGACGTTCGCGTGGATGCCGTCGGCGACGCACGCGCCGAGGTGATCCTGGATCCGCGCGATGCCGGCCGAGATTGCCACGACGACCTCGTCGGACAGCTGCGGGCGCACCGCGGGCTGCGCGAGCAGGCGCAGGATGCGCGGCCCTTCGGCGTCGCGCGCGGCCCAGCGCACGAGGATGTTCCAGGTCTCCTGGAACCGCTTGCTCACCTCCGTGTGCTCGCGGACCTGACCCATCTCGACGTCGAACACCGTGAGGGCGTCCTCGATCAACGAGACGTAGAGGTCTTCCTTCGAGCGGAAGTAGAGGTAGATCGCGCCGACCGAAAGCTGGGCCGCCCGAGCGATCAGCTCGATCGAGGCGCCACCGTAGCCGCGCTCCGCGAACACCTGCCGGGCCGCTTCTTGGATACGACGGCGTCGGGCCTGCCGCTCCTGCGCTTTACGTTCTTGAGCGTTCGTCATGTGCGCGGTTTAGACGCGATGACGCAACCGGTCAAGTCGGTACTTAGTCACATCGGCTCGCTGGCTGTTCACGTGTAGATTCGTCCGGTTGGCAGCGATCTCAGATCGTTGGGGTAGCGGCAAACGGATGTCCGCTAAATCTGACTCGAATTTCGCTTTTTGCGCCGTTCACACTCCCGTTACCCACCCCCCGCGATCGGCCCGCGAAATAGATCGCAGTCCGCCGATCTGCGTTCATAACAAACCATGGTCGCCATCGCGTCTCGGGCTCGAACTGCCATCGCCATCGCCGCCGCCGGGACCGCCGTGGTGGCCGGCTCGTGGTTGAAGCAGCGCGGCGCGAGTGGTCCTCGTCCCGAGGAGACCAGCGAGATCCTGTCCGCGCAGCTGGCGTCCGCCAAGGTGATCGCCGGCGATCAGGACATCGCGGTGACGATCCGGATGCCGAAAGTCGCGGAGCTGCAGCGCCCAGCGCTGTCGCTCGTGGTCGTGCTCGATCGCTCGGGCTCGATGCATGGCGAACCGCTCGACAACGCGAAGCGCGCCGCGACCGCGCTGGTCGACCGGCTGTCCGATGCCGACGCGTTCGCGCTCGTCACGTTCTCCGATAGCGACCAGTTGATCCTGGGCATGGGTCGCGCGACCGCCGCGCACAAGCGCGAGGCGGCGGGCGCGATCGACAAGATCTTTGACGACGGTGGTACCTGCACCTCGTGCGGCATCCACCGCGGAGCTGCGGAGCTCGAGCGTTCGCCGATCCACGGCGGTGTCCAGCGCATGGTGTTGATCAGTGATGGCCAGGCCAATGAAGGTGTGTGGGATCGCGACGAGCTCGTCGAGCTCGCGCAGTCCACCGCCGCGCACGGCGTCTCGATCTCGACGGTCGGCGTTGGCCTCGACTTCGACGAGCAGACGATGATCCGGCTCGGTGAGGTCGGCCGCGGTAACTACTACTTCGTGCAGGACACCGCGAACCTCGGTGCGATGTTCGCGAGCGAGCTGTCCGAGCTCGGTGCGACGGTGGCGACCGACGTCCACCTCGTGATCGAGCCGCGCGAGGCCGAGATCGCGGGCGCCTATGGCTATCCGATGACCCGAACGCCGACGAGGATCGAGATCCCGATCGCGGATCTGCGGGCCGGCGAGACCCGTAAGGTCGTGCTCCACGGCCAGGTCACCGGCCGCGAGGTCGCTCGCTTCGAGCTGACCTGGCGCACGCCCACCGAGCGTGTACGCCGTCAGACCGCGACGACGCTCGCGACGGTCCTGACCCGCGATCCGGCCGAGGTCGCGGCGACGCGGCTCGTGGACGCGACCGCCGCGATCGAGGAGGCGCGCACGGCGCGCGTGCTCGAGGACGCGACCAAGACCTACGAGCAGTACGGCGCCGAGCCGGCGAACCGCATGATCGAGCGCCAGCTCGCACGCGTGCACGCGAACCTGCCGGCGGCGAAGCTCGAGCGGATCGAGCGGGCGGCGAACGCGGCGATCCAGGGCTTCGACCAGCAGCCCGCGCCGCAGGCAATCAAGGCGACCCGCACCCACGCCTACCTGCTCGAGCGGTAGTCAGCGCCGCGCGGCGCGCTTATGGATTCAGATCCGCAAGCTGGAACTGCAGATCACGCCGGATCATGACCGCGCGGTTCGCCGCGATCTCCTCGAAGCCATCCTTGGCGTCGCCGTCGCCGCCGGAGACCAGCACGACGCCGCGGAAGCCGGGTTCGCTGTCGATCCACAGCCGGCGCAGCTTGAGCGGGTGATCGAGCCGCGCCGCGACCATCGAGCGGCCATTCGCTGCGACGAGGTTGCCGAAGCCGCCCTCGTTGCCGGTCTTGGCCTGCTCGCTCGCGACCAGCTTGATCGTCGCGGCGAGCGCGCGGCGGGTCGTATCGACCGGTAGGTTCGGATCGTCGACCGAGCCCTCGTCGTGGAGCATCGCGAGGAACACGTGGAACACGAGCTCGCCGGGCGTCCGGCCGCGCAGGTTGCGGCGCAGGTACTCCGGGATGTGCTCGTGGAGGCGCGCGGTGGCGCCGTCGAGCGTGGGCGCGCCGGTCATCGAGAACATCCAGCGCCGGAACCGGAACGGCGGCGTGTTGTCGGTGCCCGAGAGGCCGTCGTCATCGCCGATCGCCTGGGCGATCACGCAATCGCTGTGGAGCTCCGCGAGCGGGCCCGCGAGCTCGACCGGGTTCGAGCTCGACTTCGGCGTGCGCACCAGCAGCACATCTCCGCCTTGCGAGTAGGCCAGGCCCCAGCGACGGACGGGCGGATGTGCGACGAGCGCGGCACGGACGGGCGCAAGCGCGGCCCAGAGCCGTTGGGGTTGGTTGCACATGCAGGCGAAGAGCTTCATTGCGAAATCTCAACTCCGCGGGTCTCGAGACCGCCCGAGACCGCCTGACACAGCACACCGGTGCTGTGCCCAATCAGAACCGATAAGAACCCACGCCCCGGTGCCCTGGATCAGGAGTATAGGACGTCGCTCCGAAGTCGCAAATAACGGACTTCTTTCGTCATGCTTTCAGGCTATTGCGCCGAGCGCTCGGGCCAACAGATCGAAGGCCTGGCCGCGGTCGACCTCGTTGAAGACCTCGTGCAAGAACCCCGGGAGCTCGTGGTAGTCGGCGTTCGTCATCGAGCTGGCGACGCGCCTGGAACAGGCTGGATCGGTCAGCGGGTCGTCAGCGCCGACGATCCAGGTGCTGGGCAGCGTGATCCGCGCCGCGTTCGCGGCGACGTAGGCCTGCGCCTCGCTCGACTCCACGAACCAACGCGCGGTCGCGATCGAGAAGTTGAGGGGGTCGGCATCGTGCGCGATCTGCATCTGCCGGTCGTGGGTGAGTTGTTCGGCCTTGATGCCGTTCGGCTGCGGCAGCTTCGGCGCGATCCGGCTCGCGACCCGTGCGAGCAGCTTCTTCCAGCCGGGCACGTTCATCCGAAGCGCGAGGTAGGGCGACGACACGATCAACGCCTTGGCGTCGGTGACGCCCTCGCACGCCGCGCGTAGCGTGATCAGGCTGCCGTGCGAATGGCCGAGCAGGACCAGCGGGGCGGGGGCGGGCGCCAGGCCGCGAGCGACCGCGATCACGGCGCGCAGGTCGTCGGTGTACTCGTGGAAGCTCGCGATAAAGCCGCGGGTACCGGGCGACTTGCCGTGGCCACGCACGTCGTAGGTCAGCACGGCCCAGCCAGCCTGCACGATCACGTGTGCGACCTCGCGGTAGCGGCCGCAGTGCTCCGCGTAGCCATGGGTCACCACGACGATGCCCTTGGCGCTGCCGGTGGGCACGAATGCCTCGCCGTGCAGATCGCCGTTCGAGGTGGTGCCGTTCGAGGTGGTGCCGTTCGAGGTGGGGATCGGAACGAGCTTGGACGGCTCGATGGGGCCGGGCGCGAGCATGTCCTCTTCTATATCAGGAAGTTGCCCAACGTACGTGGCGCCCCTATTCTGGGTCCACAACCAAGATGCGATGCAACCAACTATTATTGCTCGTGTTTTTGAGCGGATGCTTCGAGGCGCATACGGAGCGCAACATCGCCAAGAGCCAGACCCGGCTCGACCTCGCGAAGGATTTTCTGCGCAAGCACCAGCTCGAGGCGGCCGATCAGGAGTGCACCCGCGCACTCGCGCTCAATCCATCGAATGACGAGGCGTTCGTGATCCGCGGCCTCGTCGAGATGCTCCGTACGATCGACACCCAGCGCACGATGGAGATCGACACCTGCCTGACCGGCCTCGATCGCGAAGCGACGATGCACGATCTCGACGCGTCGCTGGCGAAGGCCGATGTCGACTTCGCGCAGGCCGCGAAGGTCACTCCCGACTATGGCGAGGCGTGGGCAGATCGGGGGATCGTTCACAACCTGCAAGAGGACTATCAGGGGGCCGCGGCGTACTTCTCCAAGGCGCTCGAGTACCCGATGCGCCTCGACAATCCAGCCCTAACGCGCGCTCACCTCGGGTGGGCATTATTCCACGAGAAGCGCTACGTCGATGCCGCGAAGGAGCTCCGTCAAGCGAAGCAGTTCCAGCCGAAGATGTGCGTGGCAACTTATCGGCTTGCGAGGGTTTACTTCGCTCGTGAGGAGTGGGAAAAAGCCGCTGAACTCTTCCAGATGGCATCCGACGATCCGTCCTGTGGGTCACAGGAAGCTAGCTACTACCTGATGAAGACTCGTATGCAGCAAGGGCTCGTAGCAGAGGCAAAGACGGCGCGCGATGCGTGCCTCAAGATCTCGCCCCAGAGCTGCATCGCGTCGCAGTGCCGCGCCGATGGGCGAGGTTTGGGACACTGACGGATGGAACCACGCGTCACTCGTAACGTTGCTGCCGATCCCCGCACCAGCCTCGCGATGTGGCTTCGAGCCGGGCGAGCCCAGCGCAAGCTGACGCTGAACGACGTGGCGCGTGTGACGAAGATCCAGCCGCGGATCTTGGAGAAGATTGAAGCGGGCAACCTCGAGGGCCTCCCGGCCGAGGTGTTCGTGCGCGGGTTCGTGAAGAGCTTCGCGCGCTGCGTGGGCCTCGATGTAGGCGAGGCGATCGAGCGCTATGGGCAGTGCGCGAACGCGCCGGTGTTGCCGACGAACTCGGTGGCACGCGCGTTTGTCGAGACCCTGGTCGCGGCGCCCAAGGCGGAGAAGACCCCGCAGGGCGCGCCGACACCGCCGGAAGTCTTGCCAAGCGCGTCGATGGAGCTGATGCCGATCGCGGAGCATCCCGACGTCGAGATCGAGATCGCTACCGGACCGAAGACCGCGCCGGCCGTGGCCGTGACCGCGCCGGCCGTGACCGCGCCGGCCGTGACCGCCGCGCCCGCGCCGGCGCCGGGCATCGAAGTGGAAGTGCGCGAAGTGGTGGCGGAGCTGATCGACGCCGCGCAGCTCGATGCCCCCAAGAAGAAGCGCTCGCGCAAGAAGGCCGCCGGCACGGCCGCACCGAGGACGCGCAAGAGCAAGTCGGCGGCGACCGGCACGGGGCCATCGCCCCTGGTCGTCGAGCTCGCGGCGAGCCTCGAGGCGGCGATCGAGGCCCCGAGCCTCGCGACTGCATCCCCCGACCCGACGTCCGACGTCCGCGACGAGGTTGGCGCGGACGCGACGATGCTCGAAGCTGCGCCCATCGCGCTCGCTCCGGAGGGCGAGCTCGAGTCGGCCGCGGATGCGCTGTTCGCCCCGAGCGACGGCATCATCGTCGAGCACGAGCTCGTCGAGGACGATGCCGCGCTCGCCGATGGCTCGACCCCGGTCGTCGCGGATCCATGGCAGCCGACGATGCCGCCGGTGGTCGCGAGCGTGCCGTGGAAGCGGCCGACCTCCGCGTTCAAGCTGGCCACGACGTTTACGCTGCCGAGCCTGGTGATCGACGACGCCGATCCCGACAACGCCGAGCGCGAGCGCGAGGATCGCGAGATCTCGAAGGGGCCGCATCGCGTGGCCTTCCTGCCGCCGATCCTGCTCGATCGCGAGGACAAGTCGGGTCGCCAGGGCGGCTTGACGCTGGCGGTGATCCTGTTGCTGATCGCCGCGACGCTGACGCTGAGCTACTTGATGCGGCGCCCGAGCGTGAGCGGCGATGGCGTCACCCAGTCGCACGTCGACACCACCGAGATCGTCGCGTAAACCGTCGCGATGGCGATCGGTGGCAGCGCGCTCGGGGTCGTGCTGCGCACGACGCCGTTACGCGAGTCCGATCTCCTCGTCGTGCTGCTGACTGCCGAGCACGGCCGGATCACCTGTGTCGCGCGTGGCGGCCGCAAGTCGCAACGCCGGTTCGCCGGCGCGCTCCAGCTGCTCGTGCTCGGCCGCTATCAGCTCGGTCGTCCACCACGTGGCGAGCTGTGGAACCTGGACAGCGCCGACATCGTGCGCGAGTGGCACGCGATCGCGAGCGATGTCGTCGCGGTCGCTCATGCGAGCTACATCGCGGAGCTCGCCGGGGCGCTGTTGCCGACGGAGACACCCGAACCCCACGCGGTCGAGCTGATCGTCGCGCTGTGGGACACGCTCGCGGCGCGCGGTCCGTCACCGGCGGTGCTGCGCACGATCGAGATCGCGCTGCTCGATCTCGCGGGGCATCGCCCGGCGCTCGACGCGTGTGCCGCGTGTGGTCGTCGCGAGCTCGACGCCGCGGTGTTCGATCCGATCCGCGGTGGTGCGATCTGTCGTATCTGCGCCGCGATCAGCCGGACCGCGGGCGTGCGTCCGATCGACGCGGGCGCGCTCGCGTACCTGCGTGCCGCCGCCGCGGTCGACGCACCGAGCGACGCGCGCTCGCTCGATCGTGATCCGCGGTTCGCGCCGGGCGAGCGCACCGCGGCGCGCGAGGCGCTGGTCGCGATGGCCCAGCACCTGATCGGCAAGCCGCTCAAGTCGCTGGAGTACATCGCCAAGCTGGCGTCGGCGGGGCGCAAGCCGTAGTAGGATGGACGTGATGAGAGCACGCGGGATCGCGGTTGTCCTCGCAACGATCGTGATCGCCGGTGCGGCGGCTGCGGCGCCCGGCGATGATCCCGGGAACGGATCTGCCGGTGACATCGATATGGATCCGGATCCGGGCTCGGGCTCGGGCTCGGGCTCGGGCCCGGGCTCGGGCTCGGGCTCGGGCTCGGGCTCGGCGGCCGAGCCGGCGGCAGCCCCGGATGCGGGCTCGGGCTCCGGCGACGCCGCGCCGGCGATCGTCAAGGATCCGAAAGCCGCGAGGAAGTGGTTGAGCGCGGCGCAGCAGCTCGTGCAAAAAGGCGACTACTACACCTCGCACAAGCGACCCGACGACGCGAAGGCGCAGTACGACAACGCCGTCACCGCGTTCCAGCACGCGATCGAAGCCGGCGACGACGTTGCCGTCGCCTATCAACTCGCGCTGGTCGAGGACAAGCTCGGGGCGCTCCCCGACGCCTATGCCCACCTCCGGTCGGTCGTCGACGCGCAACCGCCGGTCAAAGCCGACGTGCTGAAGAAGGCCCAGGCCAAGCTCGACGAGATCACCGGTAAGGTCGGCATCGTCACGCTGACGGTCCTACCCGAGGGCGCCACGATCTCGATCGCCGGCAAGATCTACGGCGACGCGCCGCTCAAGCAGCCGATCGTGCTGATGCCGGGGACCTACACCGCGAGCCTGACGCTCGTCGGCTATCAGCCGAAGGACACCGAGCTCAAGGTCGAGGCAGGCGCGGGCGTCGAGAAGAAGCTCGAGCTCGACCCGGTGCCGATCAAGATCACGCCGCACTTCGTCGAACCCGAGCCCGAGCCCGCCCCGATCCCAGCCGCGCCCTCGAAGGCGCCATGGATCGCCGGCGCGAGCGCCACCGTCGTGTTCACCGCGGGCGCGGTGATCTTCGGTGCCTCCGCGATCAGCCAGCACCGCGCGTACATCGATCCGACGTTCACCAAGCAGGAGCGCGCTGATGCGCAGTCACTGGGCAAGACCATGGCCCACCTGTGCGACGGCGCGATCGCCTTGTCGGTCGTGTCGGCCGCGTTCACGGTCTACTGGTACCACTGGAGGTACCAGAAACAGCTCGACGCTCCGCCGCCGAGCGAACAGCCCCGGGTGGTCCCCAAGGTCGATATGGTCCCGTGGGTCCAACCTGATGGTGGCGGTCTGGCCGCCGTCGGCTCATTCTAGAGAGAGGCATATGGCGACTCCCGGATATCCGCAGATGCAGCAGCCCCCGATGATGCAGGGTGGCCCGATGGGAATGCCGCCGCGGCCGAGCAAGCGCGGCGTCTCCAGGGCCGTCCCGGTCGTCGTTTCGGCCGGCCTCGCGGTCGGCGTGTTTTGCGGCCTGTTGTTCGGGCTCGGCACCGGTGGTGAGACCGCGCAGGCCGAGCCCGCGCAGGGCAACACCGCGCACTCGGCCGGTAGCGAGACGCCGGCTCCACCGGCCACCCCCGTCGCGAAGCCCGCGGCGCAGCCCGCCGCCATTGCCGCCAGCGGCAGCGCCGCGGGGAGCGCGAACGCCGCCATGGCGAGCAACGGGAGCGGGGCAGGTTCCGCGAAGCCCGCGTCCGCGACCGGCTCGGGGGCGGGCTCCGCCGTCGCCGTCGCCGTCGCGAAGCTGACCATCGAGGTCGAGCCACCGGCGGCCGCCGCCATCGCGAAGATCTCGGTCGACGGCAAGGAGATCCCGGCCGCGACGCCGGCTGCAACTCCGGCCGCGGGGCGCGCCGCCGCACCGCCACCGGTCTCGCCAGCGGTTTCGATCGATCTGCCGGCCGAGACCAGGACCGTGAAGGTCTCGGTGACCGCGGCTGGATATCACTCGATCGACAAGAAGATCGACGTGGCGGCGGGCTCGGAGACCAAGGTCCAGCTCGAGCTCGTCAAGCGCTCGAGCAGCGGCGGATCGCCCGGGTTCGGTGGCTCGAGCAACGTGCCCAACCGCGTTCCAACTGCCCCGCCCAAGCCCAAGAAGCCGTCGAACGGCGGCATCATCGATATCTGAGCGACATCTGATATAGATCGCCCGTGTTACCGAAGCTGCGCGTGGGCCTGTCGCCGATCTGGGCCGCCTTCTTCTTCGTGCTCGCCGGCGTCGACGCGTACGTGTGGACCGGGAGCCGCTCGACGCTGGTGCTCGTGTTCGCGCTCGCGCTCGCGCTCGCCGGCGTCGCTCACCTGTTCGGGGCGCTGCTCGTCGTCGATGACCACACGATCGAGATCAAGAGCCCGCTCGGTCCGACGATGCGCACCGTGCGGGTCGAGTCGCCACAAGATCTCAAGATCGCAGGCCGCAGGCTGTTCGTGCGGAGCGGCGGCGAGACCCGCCGGATCAGCGGGCTGATGGCGAACCGCAAGCACTGGCGCGCGCTCGCCACCGCGATCGCGGCGGCACAGGCGGACTAGCAACTACCCCTTGACCGCGCCGGCGGTCAGCCCGCCGACCAGGTACTTCTGCAGCACGTAGAACACGGCCATCACCGGTACGGACGTGACGACCGCGCCGGCCGCGAACACGCCGTACTGCGAGCTGAACTCTCCGACGCTCGATTGGATCAGCACCGGTAGCGTGTAGTGCGACTCGTTCGTCATGAAGGTCGACGCGAGGATGAACTCGTTCCACGCCGTCATGAACGAGACCAGCGCCGTGACCGCGAGCCCGGGGCGCGCGAGCGGCAGGATGATCTTGCGGAAGATCAGCCACGCCGAGGCACCGTCGATCCGCGCCGCTTCTTCGAGCTCGCGCGGCAGGCCGTCGAAGTAGCCCTTCAGCGTCCACACGCAGAACGGGATCGCGGTGGTCGAGTACACCAGCACGAGCCCGGTGATCGAGTTGAGCAGCCCCAGCTTGTCGAGCACGACGTAGAGCGGCATGATCAACAGCGTCGACGGGAACATCTGCACGACGACGAACGTGGTGAGCCCGGTCTTGCGCCCGGGGAACCGAAACCGCGAGAGCGCGTAGGCCGCCGTGCACGACAGGAACACGCCGACCACCGTGGTCGCGAGCGCGATCACGACGGAGTTGAGCGCCTGCCGCACGAACAGGTACTCGCCGTGGCTGCCGCGCGAACCGAACAAGCCGCGGAAGTTGTCGAGGGTGACCGTGGTCGGGATCGGCGAGGCCGAAAGCGCGAAGTCGCGGCCCGGCTCGAACGCCTTCTTGACCACGAGCATCACCGGATACAGCACGATCATGACGAGCACGACCACGGCGAGGTGCGCCGCGATCCGCGTCGCGAGGCGAGGCTGCCGGGTCACACGCCCTCTCCCTTCGCGCGCACGATGCGGCCGCCGATCACGTTCCACAACAGCAGCACGAGGAAGATGATCGTGCCGTACGCGGCGGCCATGCCGTAGCGATCGCCGCGCTCGAACGCCCAGCGATACGCGTCGGTGACCAGGATGTTGGTCGAGCCGCCGGGCTTGCCGTTCGACACCAGGTAGATGACGTTGAACATGTTGAACGTCCAGATCGAGCCGAGCGCGACCGCGGGGCCGAGGGCCGGACGCAGGTGCGGCAACGTGATGTGGCGGAAGCGCTGCCACGAGCTCGCGCCGTCGACCGCGGCGGCCTCGAACAGCTCGGCCGGGATGTTCTGGAGCGCGCCGAGCGCGACGACCATCATGAACGGGAAGCCCAGCCAGGTGTTGGTGATCACGTTCGACGCGAACGCGGGCAGCCACGAGGTCCACCACGACACGCCGTGCATGCCGAGGTGCTGGAGGATGGAGTTGATCGCGCTGTACTGGCCATCGAACATGCCGTGCCACATCAGCGCGGTGATGTAGTTCGGGATCGCCCACGGCAGGATCAGCAGCATGCGGAACACGCCCTTGGCGCGCATCCACTTGCGCGACAGCAGCAGCGCGAGCGCGACGCCGATCGAGACGTGCAACATGATGTTGCACGTCGTCCACAACACCGTGACGCCGAGCGTGAACCAGAAGTTCAACGGATCATCGAGCGAGCGGCCGTTGCCCGACAGGATCTCGACGAAGTTGTGGATCCCGACGAACGACCAGGTGCCCTGGTGATGATCGTAGAAGCCGAGCACGAGGCCGAGCACGAACGGCGTCGCGACCAAGACGAGCATCGCGACGCCCGCCGGCGCGAGAAACCCGACCGCCGTGCGGTGCGCGCGAAGCCCGGCGGCGAGCCGGTCGGTGAGCCCGGCGCGCTGGAGCAGGCTGACCGCGAGCGCGACCAGCAGGATCGCGACGGCGGCGACCCACGAGCCCCACAACACCGTCGGGATCGCGAGCGTCGCGAGCCCCGCGAACGCGCCGATCCGGGTGGCGGCCCCACCGATCAGCGCGCCCGCGGTGGTCAGCGCGGCGCCCAGCCCGAGCAACCCGATGATGACGAGCAGCGGGTATTGCGCCGGCGCGATCGGAACGGTGACCGCGACTGCGATCTCGCCGCCGTGCGCGCGCGCCGCGATGGCCCGGCCGCTGCCGTCGCGCAGGAGCTCGACGAACGGCACGTGCTCGCGGTCGAAGCGCGTCGCGGCGTCGTAGAACAACTTGTCGTCGGGGTGGAGCGGCGAGGCCTGGAGCGTGCGCCAGCCCCCATCGTGGACCTTGCGGTGGCGCAGCAACGGGTGCGCGTGCGACGGCGTCGAGGGCCCGACCAGGACGCCATGCACGGTCGGCAGCGGCTCGTGATCTGCGGCGACGGCGAGCGCGGAGCGCCCTGCGAGATCGAACTGGCGCTCGATCACCTCGCGGTTGCGCACCGCGATGAACGCGATGCTCGCGATCACGATCGCGAACGCGCCGGCGACCACGAAGTCGCGGAGCTGGCGGTGCAACGCGCCGGTCATCGCCGCAGGTAACCCTCGAGCTCGTTCTCGACATCGATCAGCCGCTGGCCAGGCTCGGCTCGCCCGGCGAACACGTCCCCGAGCGCGGTGCGATACGGGGTCCACACCATGCGCATCGCCGGCGCGGTGGGCAGCGGCACCGAATGCTCGAGCTGGCGGACGAACGTCGCGAGCGTGGTGTCGGCGGCAACGTCCGGATCGCGATACGCGATCGGATTCGGAACCACCTGGTGCGCGAGCTTCGCGCGGGTGGTGGCCGCGGCATCGCCGGTCAGGAAGTTCATCACCGCGAACGCGGCATCCTTGTCCTTCGCGCGCGCGGACATGATCAGGGCCTCGGCGCTCGCGAACGGCGCGGCATAGCGGTGGGTCGCGCTCACGATCGGCAGCGTCGTGACCTTCCAAGGTACGCCGGGCCGGATATCGGCGGCGAACCACGGCCCCGACATCGCCATCGCGGCACGGCCCTCGTTGAACAGCGACGTCACGAGCGGGGCCTGCGCGTCGTCGGGAACCGCGCCCATCTTGACGAGGTCGCGCGCGAACGCCGCGGCCTCGGCGGCCTCGGGGGTCGCGATCCGTAGCGTGCCGTCGGGGTCCATCACGCGCCCGCCGAACCCGTGCAACCAGGCGGCGTGGCCGTAGAGATCGACGTTCGCGTAGGCGAGCGCGTAGCCGTCCCGCGCGCGCATCGGCTTGGTATAGGCGAGCAGCTCGTCGGTCGTGCGCGGTGGCTGCGCCACCAGATCGGTGCGGTAGTACAGCGCGAGCGGCTTGATCGTCATCGGCAGCCCCCACAACGAGCCGCGATAGGCCATCGCCCCCATCGCGTCCGCGCGGAATCGATCGGCGCATGCGTCGTCGACCCAGAACTCGATGGGCTCGATCACGTTCGAGTCGGCCCAGTCGCCGATCCGATCTTGTGGATAGATGAACAGATCGGGACCGTTGCCGCGTGGGATCGCCGACGATAGCTTGTCGCCGAAGCCGTCGAACGGCACCGCGACCAGCTCGAGCGGTTGATCGGGGTGTGCCGCGTTCCACGTGCGCGCCGTTTGCTCGAGCGCGGCGCGCTCGACGCCGTTGTACGCGTGCCACAGCACGATGCCGCGCGGATCGCTGCACGCGACCAGGACGAGGAGCGCGAGCCACCTCACCACCGGACCTCGGAGGCCCCGTCGAACACGTGGATCGCACGCGGATCGAGCCACACCTTCACGGTGTCGCCGGGGCGCGGCGCGGACCCCGCTTCGGTGCGTACGGTCAGCGGGCCGGCCGCCGAATCGAGGTGCAGCACGATCTCGGCGCCGAGCACTTCGCGCATCGCGACCTCCCCGGACAACGACACGTGATCGCTGCGCTGTTCGAGGGACAGCCGCTCGGGCCGGATCCCGACGACGATCCGATCGACGTGCGCCGTGGCCGGGCGCAGCTCGGGCACGCGATCGAGCGGAATCTCGAAGCCCGGGCCGCGCGCGGTCTGGCGATCGCCGGCCTGGGCGAGATCCGCGGCGAGGAAGTTCATCGTCGGAGTCCCGAAGAAGCCGGCGACGAACCGGTTCCCGGGCCGCTCGTAGATCTCGACCGGCGTCCCGATCTGCTGGACGAGGCCGTCCTTGAGGACGACGATCTGGTCGGCGAGGGTCATCGCCTCGATCTGGTCGTGTGTCACGTACATCGCCGTCGCGTTCGAGTCGCGATGGATGCGCGCGATCTCGCGGCGCATCTCGCCGCGCAGCTTCGCGTCCAGGTTCGACAGCGGCTCGTCGAACAAGAACACCTTCGGTTGCCGCACGACCGCACGCCCGATCGCGACGCGCTGGCGCTGGCCGCCCGATAGCGCCTTGGGCCGCCGCTCGAGATAGTTCTCGAGGCCGAGGCTCGCGGCGGTCGCGCGCACGCGCTTCTGGATCTCGGCCTCGGGCAGGTGCGCGATGCGCAGCCCGAAGGCCATGTTCTCGAACACGCTCATGTGCGGATAGAGCGCGTAGCTCTGGAACACCATGGCGATATCGCGCTCGGCCGGTGGCAGCCGCGTGACGTCACGGCCGTCGATCGTGATCCGGCCGGCGGTCGGATCCTCGAGCCCCGCGACCATGCGCAGCGTCGTCGACTTGCCGCACCCGCTGGGGCCCACGAGCACGACCATCTCGCGGGCCGGAATCGTCAGATCGAGCTCCGGGATCACCGGACGCGTTTGGCCCTCGTAGACCTTGCGGATCTTGGTCAGCTCGACGGTGCACACGCCCGCGCGAAGAGCAACGTTCGGACCACGTCCGCTCCGAACGGTCTCGGGCACTTGGGGACACCTGGGGAGCGCCGTCCACTTTGGAAACGCCGACACGTTTGGAAAGGGAACGCCGAGACACGCGGCCGTCGCTGCGGCTCACGGTGTGGTGCCCACGCCACGCTCGGGCCCGCGCAAGCCCGTTGAAATGCACACACACACCACGGCACGCGACATGCGAGCATCACGCACCATGCGCTGGATCCTCGCCGTCTTGCTCGCGGGTTGCTTGGGTGGCGGCGGTGGCAGCACGCGTCCTGCGGTCCTGCCGATGCTGTCGGAGCTACCGAGCGATCCGGGGCAACGCGACGCGATCCTCGATCAGTCGCAACAGACCGCCGGCCCCGAGCAGCGCAAGGGCATGACCACGCGAGAGCGCAAGACCGAGACCACGGCCGCGTACGCCGCGGCGATCCTCGGCAGCATGTTCTCGTCCGACCAGAACGTGACGCTCGGGGTCTCGACCACCGGTCCGGTCGACGCCCGGCCATCGCGGCGGGAGCCGAACCCCGACGCGGGGCCCGGATCGGGATCGGCAAATCCTGCCGCGATCGCGCCGCCGGCCGGCGAGTTGATGCCGTGGGTCAAGCTCAAGTAGCTCACCAAGCTGGCCCAAGCTGGCCCAAGCTGGCCCAACCTGGCGTCGCGGCTCGCGCAAATCACCGCAATTGACCGATCACCTGAAGTCGGTTAACCGTATGCAGGCTAGATGGCGAGACCCGTAGTACGTACTTCCGGCAGGCGGGGCTCGTTCGGACGGCGGCGTGCCCGCAAGATCCGCCAGATGCAGTCGGCCGGGATCGACCTGCCGCTGCACACGGTGTCGACCCCGGCAGATGGCGATTCGCTCCGCGTCCTGGGCTCCGGCGACGCCGCGTTCCAGTCGATCCTCGGCCGCATTCGCGAAGCCAAGAAGTCCGTCGAGATCCACGCGTTTCTGTGGCGGGACGACGACGCCGGCAACATGCTGGGCGAAGCCGTGCTCGCGGCGGCCGATCGCGGTGCCGAGGTCATCATCCACAAGGATCGGATCGCCGCGGTCTACGAGTACACCGGCGGCAACAAGCAGAGCTTCTTCCACAAGCGCGTCGACATGGTGCGCGGGATCCAGGCGTGGTTCCTCGGCGCGGTGTATCGCGCCCCGGGCTCGTTCAAGCAGCGTCCGAACCAGCTCGCCGAGCGCATCCTCGCGCACCCGAACATCACGGTCGAGCACATGCGCAAGCGGTTCGATCACTCGAAGATCTACATCGTCGACGATCGCTACCTCGCGCTCGGTTCGATGGGCATCGGCGACAACCATCGCCACGAGTGGATCGACGTGATGATCGAGGCCGAGGGCGAAGAGCACGTCCAGCGCCTGCGCGAGCGGATGGCCGGGCTCGACGAGTTCGATCCCTCGCGCCCCGTCGACTTCCTGGTCCACAGCCGCGAGGCGCACCGCAAGAAATCGTGCCCGATGATCTCGCACCGGCTCGCGCTGATCGATGCGGCGCGCGAGTCGCTCAGCGTCGAGATGGCCTACCTCGGCGACAACCGCTTCACGGCCGCGCTGTCTCGCGCGGTCCAGCGCGGGGTCAAGGTCAAGCTCGTCACCGCCGATCACGCCGACGTGCTCGGGGCGACCAACCGCGCGACCTGCGATGCGCTGATGCGGTTGACCGGCGCGCCGCAGAACCTCACGATCGTGCTGCTGCCGCGCATGGTCCACTCGAAGGTGGTCGTGATCGATCACCGCTGGGCCGATATCGGCTCGGCGAACTTCACCGCGCTGTCGCACGGCGTCTACGACGAGATCAACCTGTTTACCGATTGCGCCTCGTTCGCGGTCGCGCTCGAGCACGAGATCGACTCGCACTGCGCGGACGGCCTGGTCGTCGACTCGCGGCTGCGGTGGCGGCGGATGTACTCCGGCCTCGAGCGCGCGATCGTCGCCTACCAGTCGCGGCGCGGGGGATGACCATGGCGGGGCAGGTCGTCTTCCTCGATCCGCAGAAGCGCGAGCGCCGCCGCCAGATCCTCGAGGCCGCGAAGCACGTGTTCGCCGAGGCCGGATATCACGGCGCCTCGATCCACGCGATCATCGATCGCGCCGGCATCGCTCGCGGCACGTTCTACCTGTACTTCGAATCGAAGTCCGCGGTGTTCTCGTCGATCCTCGACGAGGCGATGGAGCACCTCCGCCGCCACATGCACCGCATCGAGGTCGACGATCCGAAGGCGCCTCCGCCGCAGGTCCAGTTGCGGACGCAGGTGATCGCCGCGCTCGAGTACGTGGTCCAGGATCGCCCCCTGGCCATGCTCGTGCTGTCGGCGGGGCATACCCCGGACGCCGAGGCGGCCGAGCGCCTCGATCAGTTCTTCCAGGAGGTGCGTGACCTGTTGCGCAGGGCGTTCGAGTCCGGCCAGGAGATCCACATGCTCCGAAAGGTCGAACCAGAGCTGCTCGCGGCCGCGATGCTCGGGATGATTCGCGGGGTTGTGGAGCACATCATCACCCAGCCGGATCCACCCACGGTCGCGGCGGTGGTGGACGAGATTCTCTTGGTCGCGCTGCGCGGCGTTCTCGCGTAATCCGTTACGCACGAGATCGCTCGTTCTTGCCGCTATTTAAGACTGGACTGACACGTCAGTCTATCTATACTCACCTCGCCAGACTGACGCGTCAGTCTAGTCGTACTCCAGCACGAGGACTCATGAGCACAAACCCGGACAAGGTCGTCATCGGCATCGACGTCGGCAGCACCACGGTGAAGATGACGGTGGTCGACCCGACCACGAGGGAGATCTTGTGGAGCAAGTACCTGCGCCACGAGACCCGCCAGCCCGAGATGACGCGCGAGATGCTGCGCGAGATCCACGCCGCGTACCCGCACCTCCGCAAGGATCAGATCCGGACGTTCATCACCGGATCCGGTGGCTCTCCGATCGCGCCACACCTCGGCGCGAAGTTCGTGCAGGAAGTGAATGCCGTGACGATGGCGGTGGAGAAGCTCCACCCCGACGTCGGCAGCGTGATCGAGCTCGGCGGCCAGGACGCCAAGATCATCATGTTCAAGAAGAACGAAGAGACCGGTGACAAGACCGCGCAGACGTCGATGAACGACAAGTGCGCGTCGGGCACCGGCGCGACGATCGACAAGTGCGTGCTGAAGGTCGGCATGCCGCGCGAGGAGGTCCCAGGCCTCAAGTTCGATCCGACCAAGCTCCACCACGTCGCCGCGAAGTGCGGCGTGTTCGCCGAGACCGACATCGTGAACCTCGTCAAGAGCGGCATCCCGCGCTCCGAGATCATGAACTCGCTCGCCGACGCGATCGTGTCGCAGAACCTCGCGGTGCTGACCCGCGGCAACACGCTCAAGTCGAAGGTGTTGCTGCTCGGCGGTCCGAACACCTACCTGCCGTTCCTGCAAGAGTGCTGGCGCCTGCGCATCCCCGAGGCGTGGGCCGAGCGCGGCTACGAGTACGACAAGACCGTACCGATCGAAGAGCTGATCTTCGTCCCCAAGAACTCCGACCTCTACGCCGCGTACGGCGCGGTGTTGTTCGGGCTCTACGAAGCCGAAACGGTCGGCGCGTATCGCGGCCTCGAGCCGCTCGACGAGTTCATCGCCCACGGCCGCAAGTCCAAGCTCGGCGAGTCCGCCGGCCCGGGCCTGGTCGAGCAAGCCTCCGAGCGCGATGCGTTCATGGAGAAGTACAAGACTCCGGACTACGAGGACACGATCCTCGAAGCCGGTAAGACCTATCGCGGTGTGATCGGTCTCGACGGCGGATCGACGTCGAGCAAGTGCGTGTTCATCGACGAGAACGAGAACATCTTGAAGAAGGTGTACACGCTCTCGAAGGGCAACCCGATCCAGGACATGAAGGACATGTTCACGGACATGCGCCAGTGGGCCACCGACCAGGGCGCGAAGCTCGAGGTCACCGGCTTCGGCGTCACGGGCTACGCCGGCGACGTGCTCGAGAAGTCCCTCGGCGCCGACGCGAACATCGTCGAGACCGTCGCGCACATGATGTCGGCGAAGCGCTGGTTCCCGGCGGTCGACGTGATCTGCGACATCGGCGGGCAGGACATCAAGGTGATGTTCATGCAGAACGGCGACGTCAA
>JBDTEH010000197.1:0-22967 GCA_039922635.1 Kofleriaceae bacterium
CTTGGCTCGGGTGATCAGCTCCTGCGGATCGGAGATGTCGGCTGGCGTGATGTTGTTCGTCACCTCGCCGGCCGAGTACCCGAGCATCCGCTCGGCGCCGACGTTGAAGATCTGGATAACGCCCCTGGCATCCGTCGCGATGCTGGAGAAGTTCGCGCTGTTGAAGATGGCGCTCTGGAGTGCGCCCGTCGTCAACAGCGCCTCTGCCTGTCGGACTTCGCGCGTCGAATCCGAGGCGTCGTTGCCCGATTGATTGATCGCCATCCGTCGTCCTCCCTCCCGCCGCGGACCGCCCAGAGCAGGGGCCGGCGGGCCCGGGCTCTGAGGACAGGAGGATGACCTCGAACCCAACTACACTATGGGCACGATCGTCCGAAGAGCAACGACTCACCCAGCACAGCGCGACGTTGTTCGAGCGATCGCCATACGAGATTCGCCGACGAAGGCGCGTTCCGCGCGCGACTCTCGGCTGCCGCCTACACAAGCGATGCGAGCGGTCGATTCAGCGGAAGCCGCGATAGCCGATCCTCCGTGGCGGACGATTTCGCGCAATCGACGCTGCGCATGAAGAACATCATTCTCGTCTCGCTCGTCATGTCGGTGGTCGGTTGCAAGGGTTCGACGAAAGCGGAGCCTTGTGACGGCTCCTCGATCGGCTCGCTCTCGAAGTCGGACGGCAAACAGGTCGCGTTCGCAGGCTGCACGTTCCAGGGCCAGGGCAACGACGTCGTGTCGTTCGGCCCGACCGGCGGCGGTCCGTCGGTCGACTGTACGATGAAGGGCGGCGAGGGCGCGGTGAAAGAATTCCACACGGCGGCCATGAAGATCCTCGATGTCCGCGGGGTCCTTGCGAAGGATGCGCTGAAGGACTGCGAGATCACGACTAGTCGTGGCGCGTGATCCTGCTCGCCCGCGTGTCGGTGCTCGAAGTCTAGGCCAGCATGCCGGCCGCGATCGCGTCCATCAGCGCCGCGAACTGGCGCTGCGAAAACTCCGAGCCGCTGGTCAGCCAGTCGTGGTGACGGTTCTCGCGAGGAGGATTTCCGCGATCGTCGTGGAAATGCCCGAGCACATCGAGATGGTCTCCGAGACCTGACCAGATCAGCGTGCCCCATAGCTGGGAGCGGAATGGCACCACGCCATCGTTGTCGGTGATCGCGGGCGCCCGCCCGAACGTGTGCGTGAACTGGGCCTCGTAGTCGTCCCGGAAGCCGGCGTGCGCGTGACAGGGATAGCGCTTGTCGGTGACCGCCGTGAGCCGGTGCAGCGCATAGAACATCGACAGCGAGAGCGCGCGCAGCGGATGGCCGACGGTCTGCGCCCACCGCCGCGGGGTCGGCGTCGGCGACATCGATGCCGTCGCCTGATACCGGACACCGGGGCGGTCCTCGAAGCCCGCGACGACGAGGTCCATCGATTCGGGGCTGAGCTGCAGCATCGAGCCTTGATCGTCCTCGATCGCTGTGAGGAAGGTGCGGACCTCGGGGCGCCCGGCATCGTCGACCATGCCGACGAGAGATTCGATCGCGCGGTCGAGCATCAAGAGCTTGAACGGGAACGCGAGGTCACCGCGCTGCAGAAACCCGAGCACGACACTGGTGGCGCGCAGCGGCGTTGCGCCGAGCGTCAGACCGGCGACGGTGAGCATCGACAACGCCGCGAGCACGCGCTGCCCGTTGGAGGTCGCGAAGAAGCTCGCCAGCGGAGTGCCGTAGTGCGGCGTGTTCATCGTCGTGATCGACCGCAGGCGCGGCAGCCACGCGAGCTCGGTGGCCGGAATCGAGGTCGTCGAGGGCGATGCCACGAGCCGAGCGTCGAGTCCGCCCGTCGAGTGGCCGAGCAGATGGACCGGATCGCTGCCGACCGCGGTGCGCTGGACCAACTCGGCGAGCCGCGTCGAGCGCCGGCGGATCGACGCCGTCGGCAGATCCTCGATCACGTGCGAGACCAGCTCGTGTCCGGCGGCCGCGAACCGCGCCGTCAGCGCTCGCTCGACGTGCACGAAGTACGTGTAGGAGCCCAGCTTGCCGAAGCCGAACATGCCTGGGGAGAAGTAGACGTGGTGCCGCATCTCGCTCGATTCAGCCCGGCTCGGGGACGCGCGGGAGGGTGACGGTGAACGTCGTGCCACCGGCATCCGTCGAGGTGACGCCCGAGGTTCCGCGATGCGCGCTGACGATGTTCTCGACGATGTAGAGCCCGAGACCCACGCTGCGCTGACTCCCCGCGCTGGGGTTGACCTGTTGCATCGGCTCGAAGATGTCGCGAAGCCGCTCGGGAGGAATCACGCTCCCGGTGTTATGCACGGAGAACTCGACGGAGGACTCGGCGCCGTGGACGCGAACGCCGATCCGCGTGTCGCGCGGGCTGTGTTGCACGGCGTTGGACAGGAGATTTCCCAACACCTGGCCGATGCGGTCTGCATCGAGCTCGGCCCGCGTATCGCCCGAGATCACGAGCTCGAACTCGTGCTGCGGATGGGAGATCTCGAACTCGTCGATCGCCTGCCGGAAGATCGAGCCGAGGTCATTGGGCTTCGGCTCGACCCGGATCCCGCCGCCGAGGTGGGCCTGGGTGTAGTCGAGGATGTCGCGGATCATGCGCTCGGCGCGCTGCGCCGCCGACTGGATGCGCGCGAGGGTCTTGGTCGTGGTAGGTGCCAGCTCGCGGTTCTCGAGCAGGACCGAGGCGCCGAGCAGGATCGTGCTGAGTGGGTTGCGCAGGTCGTGGCTGACGATGCCGATCAGGCGATCGCGAAACCGACCGCGCTCGTCGAGCCGCGACTTCTCGAGCGCGACCGCCGCCTGGTCGGCGAGCGCCGAGAGCAACCACTCCGGGTCGTCGTCGGGTGGCTCGCGTCGCTCCGGTAGGGCGACCGCGAGGATACCCATCACATCGCCGCCCACCACGAGCGGGACGCCGAGGAAGCGCTCCGCGGTGACGCCGAGTGCGAGCTGGAGTTGCTCGAAGAGGTGATCGTTCGTGGCGTGCACGCGCGCAGCATCGGGCGGCACGGCGCCGACCGACGCGCGTACCGTCATCACACCGTCCGCGTCGGCGAGCATGAGCACCGTCGCCTGCGCTTCGCAGAGCTGCGCGGCGCGCTTCACCGTCAGCTGGAGGACCTCGTCGAACGAGATCGCATAGGTCAGGGCCCGGCTCACCTCGGTCAAGCCACGAATCTTAGACGCGCGACGGTCATCACGGAGCGAGACCGTCACGGCCGGCCGATCTCGATCCCGTGGGCGGTGATGCGGAAGTCCTGGACGTCGAGCTCGTGGTTCGAGCCTCGCCCCTTGACGATCTTGAGGGTCCGGCGCGCCGTGTCACCGTTCCACACGAGATCGAGCCTCACGATCGCATCCGAGAGAGCGCAGATCTGGCTCTCCATCGGGCTCACGACCGCGCTTGTCGTCTGTGTCAACACGCACGCGACCCGGCGAGCGACGAAGTGTTGCATCAGCGCGTACAGATAACTGTAAAGACGCGTGAGGTCACTCGCCGCGCCGACGAGGTCGCCGACCGAGTCCACGACGACCCGCTTGATGTTCTTCTCCTGAATCGTCCGGAACAGCTCGACCAGGATGCTGTCGATCTGCAGCTCGACCGGAGACGCATAGAGATAGTGGAGACCTTGCTGCTGGGCCTCGCTAAGGTTGATCCCGAGTCCCTGGACGCTCCGCGCGAGCTGGGTCGGATTCTCCTGGAAGTTCACGTACAGGCCGGGCTCACCGCGCTTCACGCCGGCGAGCACGAACTGGAGCGCGAGGGTCGTCTTGCCGGCGCCGGTCGGGCCCTCGAGCAACGTCGCGCCACCGGCCCACAATCCGCCGCCGAGCAGCTTGTCGAGCACCGGAACGCCGGTGGACAGGCGCTCGTCGTTTGCCGTGTACGACAACGGCGTGACCGGGCTCGTCAACCGAGGGAACACGTCGAGGCCATCGCTGGTGATGGCGAACGCGTGCAGACCTTCCTGGTAGTTGCTGCCGCGCAGCTTGAGCACGCGCAGGTAGCGCTCGTCTCGCGTCCCGTGCTTCTTGCGCGCGAGCTCGACCATGCCGTCGGCGACCGCAAACTCCGGGAACAACGGGATCTGGTCCTCGCTGTACTCGCCGAGGAAGAACGCGGTCGTGTCATACGCACTCAGCAGGCCCGCCACTTCGTAGAGAACGCGTCGCATCTCGGGGACCGAGGTGCTGAGATCGTGAACGGCCTTGAACGAGTCGATCACGATGATCTTGGGAGAGGCCGAGGTGATGATGTCCTTGAGTTTGGGGACCAGCGCAGTGACACCTCCTCGTTCGAGCTCCTCGGCGATCGAGTCGTAGCGGATCGCTCCGCTCATCAAGAGATCTTGGTCGAAGAAGCTGAACTTCTGGAGATAGCGGACGACCTTCTCGAGCGGCTCGGACAGCGTCGTCAGATAGATGATCGGCCGGGGGTCCTCCTTGAGCTTCGCGTTCGCGAAGATCAAGCGCTCCGCCAGGATGGTCTTGCCGCTGCCCGGCTCGCCCATCACGATGTTGATCGAGTTCGCGGGGAAGCCGCCGCACAGGATGGCGTCGAGCTGGGCGTTTCCGCTGGAGACCCGGGGTAGCAGAGCCGCCTGAAGCGGACGTGAATCGCGGACAATCATGATCGCTCCTGAACGTGTAGACGTGCGCTGGGCGATCGTTTCTCGACGAGATCCTGCACCATGGCGATCAAGCGGTGCTGGGCAAGTGGCTTCAGCAGGAAGCCATCAGCTCCTGCTTCGCTGGCGCGCGCGCTCGCGGCGAGGATCGTTTGAACGAGCACGAGCACGTCTCGAGTCTCGGGGTTGGCCTTGAGCTGCCGGCACAGCGCGAGCCCATCCAGCTTCGGGACCAGGATCTCGCACAGCACGAGGTCTGGTTTGTGCGCTCGAATCTTCTCGAGCGCCTCCTGGCCATCTTGCGCGAGCTCGACACGATGACCCGCAGCGGCGAGGAATTCCGTGCCGAGTGCGCGGACGTGCGGGTCACGCTCCACGAACAAGATGTCCAGCGTATACAAGCCTGTCACTGTCCGCCTTCCTCGGGGAATGCGCAATCAGTACTGTTACTCAGGCGCGCCGATCTGTTCGCCACGTTGTGACGACTGCGGTCACTTCGCAGCTACTTGGAAGGCGCGGTCGCTGGCGCGTTCGTGTCCGTCTTCTGCGTGGTCTGGACCGACTTCGAGCCGTCGGGCATCTCGGTCGTCTTGACTTTCGAGTCGGTCGTCGACGACTCGCCTGTATCATCTTGCCTGGTGGTTTGGGTGCTCGTCGTCGTGACCGACTTCGGCTCCGGCTTCTTGCCACAACCCGTGACAAGTAGCGCCGCAACCGAGAAGCCGAGCGCCAGCGAGACAGTGGTTCTCATCATGCGTCGGACCCCATGCAACAACAGGCCCGCGCGCGATCGACCTCGGCGGCCATTATGAGAGCCGTCGATGAGTCCCGGTTCGCACAGGGGCGAATTCGCCCGGCGATCTCCGACCCATCACGACCCGATCGGCTGGAGGATCGGCGGGCACTCCGGTGCGGACAGCACGAGCTTCGCTCGCTCGTCGAGGTTCTTTGTCGCATCCGCCTGGGACAGGACCTGCTTGCGTTGCGCCATGCACGCGGCGTCGGCCGCCCGGGTCGGCTCGACGTCGTTGCGCTGGCGACCCAGGACGGACGCGCGGAGATCATGGTCAACGTCGATTACAAGGCGGACCAGGCGTTCGAAGTGAGCCCGACAATGAGCAACGCCGAGGCGAACGACATCCTCGCCGTGAGCGATCGAGTCGTGTTCTTCAACGGCGGCACCTGTGCTGGTGACCTGACCAAGGTCGGGCTACTCGCGCGTCGACGGAACGGTAACGTCGGAAGGGAGCGACGGGATGCTGCTCGCCGACGCGATGTGCGGCAGCGAGACGGTCACGGCTAGTGGCACTGTCGTCGTCGGGAACCGGGGGATGGCACCGATCACCGCGTGCCCGTAGTCGGGTTGTGCGCCGACCTGGTGCAAATCACGCAGCTCTCGTTTGCTTGATCCGGAGGCCGAGAAGTAACGCCACCGCGAGGAGCAGCACCACATAGACGGATGCAAACCATGGGTTGGCGCGATCCGTTCCGACGGCGATGGCATGAATCGTCACCAGCACGAACGCTGGGAACGATAGGTAGTGCAGCCGTCGCCACATGGCCGTCCCGATCCGCTTGCGCAAGCCGAAGCTCAGGTGCACGAGGAGCACCAGGTAGCCGGCGAGAACGCCGACGCCGACGGCGAACGGCCAGCGACTGGATGCGAACGGAACGAAGATGTCGATGACATCGAAGCGGACATAGCGATCCGCGAGAAGAATGCCTCCGTGGGCAACCACGAGTGCCAGCGCGAAAGGCGATAGCCAGCCGTGAATATCGACGAGCTGGCCGCGGGGCACCCAGCGACCGCCACTGCGCGTGGATACGAGCAAGCCGACGATAACGTCGATGCTCAGCGCCACGTACGCGAGCAGACCGGTCGCGCGGGAGAACATCCACGCGCCCGTGCCATGTGGACGCGGAACCGATGCGACGATCCAGCCGGCCCGCGTCGCGATCGCGCCGAACAGCGCCAGCAAGAAGAGCCCGATGAGGACTCCCTTGACCGCGTCACGCATGATGGACCTCCACCCCTCCGACGGTGAGCATCGCTCCGTCCTGCAGCACGAGCACGCCGCTCAGGCCGCGATGGTCGAGTTCGCGCATCGCATGCTCCGACCCGAGCACGAACGCGACCTTCGCTATGACGTCCGCTACCTCCGCGGTGGGCGCAAGAATGGTTGCTTGTACGACATCGCTTCGTGCCGGCGCGCGTGTGCGAGGATCGATTAGATGATGCATGGTCTGTGTGCCCCGTCGCCATCGCCGACGGTTCGCCGCGCTCGTAGCCACCGCCTGATCGCGAACAACGATCGTGCCGACGGTCCGCGCAGCATCGTGGGGATCCTCGATCTCGATCGTCCACCCCGCATCGCCCGGGGGAGCACCGCGCAGCACTGCATCACCACCCGCGTCGACGATGACCGCGCCGGGTGCGAGCGCAGCGGCGCGATCAACGGTGAGCCCCTTCAGAAACCCACCGAAGTCGATCTGGACGTGAGACGGGCGCGCGACCCGATGCTGTTCCTCGTCGATGTCGAGCATGGCGATGCTCGCATACGGCGTTGTGCTCGGATCGTCGTCACGGTCGAGCGCACCGGGCGCGAACGAACGATCGTATCCGCTCGCGCGCATCGTTGCGCCGAGGGCGGGCTCGAAGAGGCCATCCGTGTCGATCGCGTGGGCTCGTGCGCGAAGCAGCAGGGCGAGCAGCTCGTCCGAGACCGTGCTTGGCCCCTTGGCACGGTTGAGTTGTGCAAGCTCGCTCTCCGGTAGAAACCGGCTGAAGCGCTGCTCGGTCTGGCGAAACAGCTGTTCCACCGCCAGGGCAAGCGCGCGCTCGGCGCCGTCGCTCAGCTCGGGTGCAGCCACGACCACATCCGTGTTCATCGCGCGGAATGCCCACATCACGAGCTCCTGGTGCGCACGCGGCGACTCGGAACGCGCACCACGCGCGTCGGCTGCGTGATGGCGGAAGGCTGCGGCTCGGCTGCGATCTGCCAACCAGCCGGCAGCGCGATCGCCGGACGCATGTCGGGCGGCAGGTTGTCGATCCACACGAACCGCTGCGGCTCGGTCGTCGTCGGCGCAGTCGCGATCGGGCGCTCCGGCAGCGCGGTCGCCGGAGCCTGAGCCTGGCCGCCGGTCGCGCGCCACGAGATCGTGTAGACAGCCGCAAGAAGCCCGGCCATGTAGAGGCGCAGCTCGAGGGAGCTCACGCCGAGGCGCGACCTGCGGTTCGGCTGGCGGCGTTCAGTCGTCATCGTCGCCTTCCTCCTCGTCGTGGTGATTGCGGCCGTGTTCCCTGCGTTCGTGATCATCATCGGTGTCCATCACGAGCTGAACGTCGTTGACGGGGTCGGTTGCCGGCTGCGGCGCAGACATCGGGGCGACGGGCACGAGGATCACCGGCGATGGCGCTCGCGTCACCGATGGCGCCGGTGCCGGCGCGGAGGTCTCCGAACCCAGATCCGGTCCCGGTGGTCCGGGGCTGGGGCTGAACCAGCCGAGCAGCGAGGCAGCCGTGACACCGATCGCGACCGTTGCTGACGTGGCGGCAGTTCCGATCGCGATGGCGAGTCGGCGAGTGGACGGCACAGGTGCGGACATCGATTCCTCCAGGCATGAAAGGCGCAAGCAGGACGAGTCAAATGACTGCGACGTGCGAGCGTGACCTCCCTCCGTATGGCTCCGAGCTCGACGTCAGGCCATCCCACGGGCGTGCGACGTGTGTGATCGCGAGGAGTTGTACGTGGTGACTCCTACGGACGTTCGTGAGGCCGCATCGCCCCGCGTGCTGGTTCTCTTGTTCGCCCTGATGGCGGTGCTGGTCGGCATCGACCTGATCACGGACCTTGCGGACAGCGCGACGCTGGCGCACGTTTTGCTCGAGCTGGCCGTCGTCGCGATCGGGTTTGTCGCGGCTGGCGCGATCGCGCTACGTCTTCGCCGCTCCGCGCGTGACGCGCAGGATCTGCGCGATCAGGCAGCTCAGCTCGCCGCGGATCTACGTGTGACTCGGCAGGACGCAGCGCGATGGCGCCGCGATGCGGCCGATCTCATCGCGGGCCTGAGCGTGGCCATCGATGCGCAGCTCGCGCGATGGCAGCTCAGTCCGGCGGAGACGGAGATCGCGTTGCTGCTGTTGAAGGGGCTGAGCCACAAGGAGATCGCTCAGATTCGCTCGGTGAGCGAGACGACCGTGCGCCAGCAAGCACGTTCGCTGTACCGCAAGGCAGATCTCTCGGGTCGCAACGACCTGGCCGCGTTCTTTCTGGAAGACCTCCTCGGTCCGCGCGAGCCGTCGGCCACAAGTGCTCGGACCGCCGCGGGTTAGCCGAACCGCACGGATGTGCGATGGCCGATCGTCGCCGAGCCGAGCTGGGATAGCGGGTGAACGAAGCCCTCACGGCGTGGCAGCGGTGGCGAGACGACCATCCTCCGAAGGCGACTGCGTAGACACTTGCGTCCGGCGCGGTCCCGACGTAGCTCACAGCGTCGCGAGCAGCTCCGCGATCCGCGCCGCTTTGTCGCGCCAGCCCCGGTCCATGAATGGATAGCCGGCGTGGTCGTCGGGGAAGCCGCTGTGCTCGAGGTGGAGCGCGGTGCCGGTCGCGGTCGGTGCGAGCGTCCAGGTCACGATGCTGTCGAGCAGGTTCGGCGCGGAGCCGCCGCGCCACGAGTAGCGCAGCAGGCGCTGCGGCTCGACCGCGAGCACCTCGCACTGCACCGTGCCGTCCCAGTCGCCCATCGGCTTCGAGCGGAATGTGAAGCGATGCCCGACCTCCGGCGCGATGTCGTTGTCCATCAGCCACGCGGCCAGCAGCTCGGGCTCGGTCAGCGTGCGCCAGACCTTCGCCGGCGACCCCGGCAGGTCGTAGTCCACCACGATCGATCTAGTCATCTTCCATCTCCTCCAGTAGCGCCTTCAGCTTCTTCATGCGACCGAGCCAGAAGGCCTGGTAGTGCTCGATCCAATCGACGAGCGGCCGCAACCCGGCCGGCTTGATGCGGTAGTACGTGAACCGCCCCGCGCGGCGCACCGCAACCAGGCCGCCCGCCTTGAGCGCGGCCAGGTGCTGCGAGATCGCGGGCTGCGAGACGTCGAACTTCCGGGTCAGCTCGGTCACGGTGGCCTCGCCGCGGGTGAGCTGCTCGAACACCGCCCGTCGGGTCGGGTCCGCCAGCGCCCGGAACACGTCGCTCTGCACACGCTACGTATAAGCAGGTGCTTATGCGTATGTCAAGCTACTCGTCAGCGCGTCGACGACGCGTGTGGATCGAGGCGGACGCGGTCACGAGCGATCGCGATGGTGGGTTCGCGATCGAAAAATTGATCAATGGCAGCTACGAGGTTCGCGGATGCGCATCGAGCGACGCGAACGGCGCGTTCGAGATCCGCGGCTTGCCGCGCACGCTCGGAATCACGGGCGGGGGCGACGAGGTCGCGGTCGTGTACGCCGCGTCGGATCACGCCGTCAGCGACGACGTGATCGTCGAGCCGCGTTGCATTTCTTCAGGGACGCGGCGTGACGAGCGCGAACGCGGCGCCCTGCGGATCGAGCAGCTGGACGATCCGCTGCTTGCCGGGGACCTCCATCGGGCCGTTCAGGACCTTCGCGCCGCGCGCCTTCGCGCGCTCGAACGCGGCGTCGAAGTCGGTCGTGGTGACGTAGTACATCCAGCTGGGCGGCAACGGCTTGCCATCGGGGGTGGTCATGCCGGGAGGCATTGTCATCATCCCTCCGAGCTGGTCGCCGTCTCGGCCCCACAGGAAGTACTTGCCCATCGGGCCCATGTCGAACTCGTCGAGCTTCTGCCAGCCGACGATCTGGCGATAGAACTCGATCGCGGCGACGTGATCGGTGGTGTAGAGCTCGTGCCACGAGAACTCACCGTGCTGTTGGGTGTCGTGCGCGGTCATCGCGGACGCCGGCGTGAACAGCGCGATCACCGCGCCCTGCGGATCGGCGATCACCGCGAACCGGCCGACGGTCGGCACGTCCTCGACGTGGATCACCTTGCCGCCGAGCTCCTTCACCTTCGCGAGCGCGGCGTCGAGGTTCTCGACCTCGACGTTCGCCTGCCAGTACGGCGGCGCGCCCATCTGCTTGGCCGCGTCGGGGAGCTGGGTGACGCCGCCCAACGGACCCTGGCTGGCGACCCACATCGTGTAGTCGCCACCGGCGAACGGCTCGGTCTTCCAGCCGAGCACGTCGGTGTAGAACGCGATCGCGCCGCGCGGATCGGTGGTGAGTAGCTCGTACCAGGCAAACCGGCCGGTGTTCGTCATGGCGCGCAGTATCCCCGACGGGAAGCGATGGGGGGAGACGTCAGCACCCCAAACAGGCGCCGGCGGTGTTGGCGTAGGCGTCGCACCTCCTGGCGTCACATCAGGGCTCGAACCTAGCCGCATCCACTACGGCGCGATGGCGATGACGTAGTCGAGGTTCGGGAAGTTGGCGGCGAGGTAGCTGTTGCCGGTCGCGCTGATCATGTCCTGATCCGGCATCTCGCCGTACTCCGAATCGAGCTGGTCGGCGACGTCCATCCCGGCCGTCACCACCGCGAACGGTGCGAAGCCCATGTTGTCGAGGAAGCTGTTGTCGACGAGGTTGATGAACAGCTGCGTGGTGCGTGAGTCGGGTGCCGAGGTCTGGGCGAACGTGAGATAGCCGCGCACGTTCGACCGCGCCACGGGATCGTCGGAGATCGTGCGGCTGCTCCACATCGCATCCGTCGCGGGCGTCCCGTTGATGCCGAACTGAGCGACGAAGCCGTCGATCACGCGGAAGAACCGCGCATCCGTGTAGAAGCCGGACGCGACGAGGTCGGCGAAGCGATCGACACCATTCGGCGCCCACGAGTGGTGCGTCTCGAGCGTGATCAGTCCCTTGCTCGTCATCATGTTGTACGTGACGACGTCGCCGGGCGGACCGTCGGGGATCACCGGCGCAGCGTCGCCTCCGCCGCACGCTGGAGCGACGGCAAGTCCGATGACGAGCGCGATGACGTTCGTGTTCACCGGCGCACGCTATCACGCGTGGGAAGATCGCAGTCAGCGCCGCTTCTTCGCGTCGACGTCTTCATGGGCGGTCGCTTCCGCGCGCGGCTTCCGAGACGTCGGCGTCGCCGATCTCGACGATGCGACTGCCGATGAGATCGCGACGAGCACGGTCACCTGCCGACCTCATCGATCATCGTCGCCGTCGAGCTGACGCCCAGACCGGCGCGAGCGTCAAAGCTTGCTTGCCCGGAGCGGTAGCGACGACTGTTTGCTGTATCGGCGCATGGCACCGTGGACATCATGGTGGCCATGCCACGAAGGTGTGCCGAATTGGTCGCCTGCCTGACTGCGTTGTAGGATGCGCGGAATGTGTGGCGGATCCTGGTGGTGGCCCTGGTGTTGTGCGGCGTGGCGCGGGCGGATGACGACGACAATGCGCAGAAACGCAGCGAGCTGATCGCGGAGATCAAGCAGCTGGTGACCGATATCCCCGGCAAGATTCCTGGCGATCTCGACGGCGCCATCGACAACGCCAGCGGGGTGAAGTCGAAGCTGTCCGAGCTGGACGGCGTCAAGGGCGACGACTCGACCGCTGAGGACATGATCGATCACTGGGGCGACTTCGCGGACAACTTTATCGACGCCACCAATCAGTTGAAGCAGCTCGTGCTGTGGCAGGAGTGGTTCAAGGGCGTTTTCGTGGGAACGGTTCGTCGAGTCCGTCGACTCGATGGCGACGATCTCGGGCTACGGCATCAAGCGGTCGAAGGCGCTGTTCTTCCTGAGGGTGTCGCTGCGCCACGGCCTGAAGGCCTGGGCAGCTCCACCCCAGCTCTCGGTACGTGTGGAGATCGGCGAGCGCGTGCCCGAGGAGCGGGCCATCGCCGCCGGCGAATTGCTGCTGCGGCAGGCGGCAGCGTCGCTGCCCGTGCTGTCGGGTGGGCTCACCTGTTTCGAGGACAGCGATGCGGCCAGCACCGAGGTCTCGTTCGTCAGAGTCGGCCGGCCGAACTGGCCGGAGCAGGTGCGCCTGCGCCAGGCGAACGATCAGGCTTATGAGCGACGGCTGTGGAAGAAGGCGCGGCGCGTGTACTGGGAGACCTTGCTCGGGCCGCAGCTCGCGTCGAAGCTCGGCGGTGCGGCCGGCGCGCGCGCTGCGGGCGCCGCCTCCATCGAAGAGATCGCCGGATCGCTCCTGGTGCACGCCGGTGGGCCGTTCGAGCCCGACGATGCACCCTCGTTTCGCGCCCGCACCGCCGGCCTGCGCGCCTGGCTGTGGCCGCACTCGATCCAGAACCCCGTGGACAACCCGGAGCTCCCATGAGACGGCTCGCACTCGTTGCGAGGTAGACTTTCGGTTCATGTATCGTCTTGTCGGGCGGGTCGAGGATGCCGAGGGGCACGCTGTGGCCGGGGCCAGCGTGTGGATCGAGTCGAACGCGGTCACGAGCGATCGCCATGGTGGGTTCGCGATCGAGAACCTGGTCGGTCGCAGCTACGAGGTTCGCGCGCAGGCTGGCGATCTGATCGGTGGTTCGCGAGTGATCCGTCTGACGGAGGACAGCGAGCCCTTGGTGATCGAGCTGAGCGAAGGGCGGCACGTGATCGTCACCGTCGTCGATGCGTCGCGTGCGCCGATCGCGAACGCATCGCTCCACGTGATCGGCAGCGATCACGTGGTGGCCACCGATGCGAGTGGCACGGCACGCATCACCACGCACCCGAGGGAGGGTGAGCTCGAGGTGAGTGCAGCGGGCTACGCCCGGCGTCGGGTCTCGGATGTCGACACGGTCGTGCTGCGCGAAGGGTTCGCGGTCAGCGGGCGCGTTGTCGACGAGCCGGGCGCGCCGATCGCGAACGCACGTGTCTGCGCGTGGTCCTCCATGGGGCTGGAGCAAGCGACAGCGATCACCGACCGGACCGGGGCCTTCACGATCCCGTCGATCGTCGGCATCCACCACCTCCTCGTGACCGATGGCGAGCACGCGCCGACGAGGCTCGGACCGATCGACGTCGATCGAGTGATCGCGGATCTCGAGATCGCGATGAAGCCGGGTGGGGTCTATGCCGGCCGCGTCGTCGATACCGATGGCAGGCCCGTCGCGCGGGCCCGCGTATGTCTCGACACGCTCACGCCCTCGTCGCGGCGGTTCTCCGCATCGAGCGACGCGAACGGGGCGTTCGAGATCCGCGGGCTGCCGCGCACGCTCGGAATCACCGGCGGGGACGACGAGGTCGCGGTCGTGTACGCCGCGTCGGAGGACGCTGTCAGCGACGACGTGATCGTCGAGTCCTCGGGAGGGCAAGTGCTCACCATCCGGCGGATCGACACGGCCGGTGTGATCGCCGGCGTCGTCGTCGACGACACCGGCGTGCCCGTCGCCAACATCGTGGTTAACGCGGTCGCGCGCGAGCGCTTGCCACTTCCAGAAGGACTGCTCCGAGCCAAGGCGATGCAGGACCATCCAGCGATCGCGACGTCGACGCGCGCGAACGCCCGCGGCGAGTTTTCGATCCGCGATCTGCCGGTGGGTGAATACGGGATCTGGGCGGGCGCATTTTTCCCCTACCCGTACTCGGGGCTCCCAACGTTATTCGCGGCTGGCATCGATGTCTCGCCCGACATCACGAGCGTGACGACCGGTAACACCGACGTGCACCTCGTCATGCCGAGGCCGGGCCGCATCATCGGCACGGTCGCATATGCCGATACCGGAGAGCTCGTCGACGACTTCGAGGTCGACCTGTTCGGGCGCTACGAGATCGCGACGAGCCAGCCGGGCGAGCACGGCGCGTTCGACCTGCGCGATGTGAAGCCGGGCAGCTATGGCGTGTGCATCCGCCGAGGTCTGTTGGCAGCGCCGAGGGTGAATGTTCAGATCGATGCGGGAGCGAGCTGCGACCTCGGGACGATCACCATCGAGCGAGGCCGAACGCTGACAGGGACGGTCGTCGACTCCACCGGTCGCACCATCGCCGGCGCGAGCGTGATGGTCCGAGACCACGGCTTGTTCGACAACGTCGGACGGTTCGATGCGACGCTCGACCCCTCGTGCGCTGTGACCGACGCGACCGGCGCATTCGCGATCGCAGAAGTTCCGACTCACTCATCGGGGATCGTGGTCGGCGCAGCTCACCCGTCGTATGGCCGCAGTCTCGCATCGGCGGCGGCGCAAGGATCGCTCACCCTCACGTTGCTGGAGTGCGGATCGATCGCGGGCACGTTGACTCGCGACACGCAGCCACTCCGCGGCTCGGTCAGCGCAGCGTGGCCAGCGCTCGCCCTCGCCACGACCAACGAGGATGGTGCGTTCGCGATGCCCAGGCTACCGGCAGGACCGGTGACGCTCCGCGTTCAGGTCTTTGGGGATCACAGTGAGGGCGTGCACGAGACGATGGTCGTCGTCGAGGCTGGCAGGCAGACTTCGGTCGCGATCGAAGTTCCCGCAGGCACGGTCAAGCTCGCCGTCGTCATGACGCCCGAGCCCGCCGGCGCGAGCCTCTACCTGTTCCGCGGCACGATCGCATTCGAAAGCTATCCGGAGCTGCTCGCGCAGTTCGTCGCCGGCATCCACGGACGTGCCGACTGGACAGGCGATGCGGTCCCTACGTTCGAACGCTTGGTTCCAGGTGACTACACCGTGTGCGTGATGCCGCTCGCGGGAAACCCGCACGACCCACAGCTCATGCGGCAGGTGTACAACGACCGCGCCTCGGTCAAGGTCTACAGCACGCCCGTTCGCGTCGTCGCCGCACCAGCAGAGCAAATGGTGACGGTCAAACTAGCCAGGTAGCACCACGGCACGATGACGGTGAGCGCTCGGCACGAAGATCGACGAGAATGGCGACTTCCAAGAAGCGCATCCCGACTGGAAGGAGACTACACCTGATGTCGTCTCATCTCGCAATCGGCCTCGACCGCGGAACACCAATCTCGCGCGAGCTAGCGTCGCTGATCATGACGTGGAAGATCGGACCGGGTGCTGCGTCGTCCGGGTATGACCGAGCTCGATCGTCGTCACCACATCACGTCCGAGGTCGCATCTCCCGAGCCGACCGTGGATCCCGCACCGGAGCGGTTGCAACGGCGCCTGGCCCCGGCCGCGTCGGAGCCGCCGCGCTCGGCGCCGGTTACGTTGCTGAGCCCGTCGTTCGCGATCCAGCTGTTCGCCGATGCGGTGACGGTGGGCGTGCACGCGACGGAGAACGTGCAACGTGCGGCGGCACATGGGCTCTCGGGATCGAGCAGCCCGCTGCCGCACCTCGGCGCGATCTAGCCTGCGTTCGGGCGGCACGATGTATCGGCGGTGCAAGCGCACGTCGGTGGGCGCGCGGCCGAAGGTGCCGGCATGATGGGCGCGAGTGGTTACGCGGCGGGAAACTCTGTCGCGTTCGCGGCGTCACCGGATCTGCACCTCGCGGCGCACGAGGCGGCGCACGTGGTGCAACAGCGCGCGGGCGTGCATCTCAAGGGTGGCGTCGGTGAAGTCGGCGACACGTACGAGCGGCACGCGGATGCCGTCGCAGACCTCGTGGTGCAGGGCAAATCGGCGGAGAGCCTCCTCGATCAGATGGCGCCGAGCGGCGCGGCTTCGAGTAGCGTGCAGCTACACGCGGTCCAGCGGAACGAGACCGAGGCGCACCGGCCGCCGACGCCGCCATCGCAACACGACATCCTGATGGCGCGCATTCACGCGTTCACCGACGACCGTATGGCGCGCGAGCAGCTGTCGATGATCGATGCGGCGCGACCGATTCCCGCGTCGGGCATGGTCGAAGTCCAGCTCGTGCTAGGCGGGACGGCGACGATCGCGCAATCCGAGGTTGAGGCGATCCGGAGTGAGGCCGAGGCACACTGGGCGGATCTCCATGTCGCGCGTCACGGTACGACGACCGATGGGCTCGAGAGTCAGCTCGCGCCGGCACAGATGGCGGCGCTGACGTCCATGTTCGGGCGCTACTCGTACGGATCGGCGGGCACCGCGGCGACGATCGGCGCGGATCTCACGCAGCTTCGCGATCTGTTGCACGGTATACGCGGGCAACTCGATCCCGTGACGGCGGCGAGCCTGCGGCAGGTCGCGACGGGGATGCAACGCGGGCTCGACGCGACGACGGTCGACGAGGGGCCGACGATCGGGCCCGATCGCGGCGAGGAGCTCACGATGGACGAGGTGGCGGAACGGCAGCACGCGCAGGGCGAGGCGTTGCGCTCGATGACGGAGGGCCCGTTCGCGTCGCTATTCTTCTCGATCGAAGTGCTACACAGCGGCGACTACCAGCGTGCGTATCAGATGGCGGCGCTCGGCGGTGACCTCGACATCTTGTGCGCCGTCGGTGGCGATCCGATGGTGCGCGGGATGGAGATGGGCGAGGCGGCCCATCGCGACGAGCACGGTCACCTGCCGACCTCGTCGGTCATCGGCGCCGGCGAGCCGACGCACATGCCGCAGCCGGTCGATGCAGAGCGGCCGCCGATCGATGTGGCGCAACGCCCGGGTGCCTCGTCCCCGACGCCCGCGCGGCCGGGCGAATCCCGCGGGGATCGCGGCCGGCGCGAGCGGGGCACCCAGGCCGGCCATGCGCGCCGCCCGCCGCGTTCACTTCACTGATTCAATCCGTCGGTCAAAGCTTGCTTGCCTGGAGCGGACAAGGTCGATCACTGGGGCGCCGTCGCGGACAACTTCATCGACGCCACCAATCAGTTAAAGCAGCTCGTGCCGTGGCAGTGCGCCAATAATTACCAACGCACGCCGTGAGCTATGCATTCGTCGGCGACGAGCCGATCGAGCAGCGAGAGGCGGTCGTCGGCATCGTGCAGCAGGTCCTGCGCACCCTCGATGTCGTGCCGGGCGAGATCTGCTGCACGAAGCCGGACGGAAACAACGTCCGCGACCGGGCGTGTTCGTGGGACGGTTCGTCGAGTCCGTCGACTCGATCGCGACCGTCCATGGCTATTAGTTTCGCGATGGCGCGGCGGCAGGTGCCGGCGTGTGCCTGGTCGACCATCGCGGCCGAGGTGGTGCTGGCACTTCGCTCCGATCCGTGACCTCGGTGCGAGGTATTCACTGCACTCGGTTCGATTCACGGGCAGCTGCACGGAGCCGCTGATTCGGCCATCGCCGGTGATCGATCCAACGGGGACGATAAAGGCACGACTCGTCCTCGACGCTGGAGCGGCTGCGCGAACCAAGCGCGCGGCTACGCGACCGAGCTCAACAACGAGCTGAAGCACCCGATCGTCGCATGACATCGTGGGAACCGTCATCGATCCTCCGAACGATCCGCGGGCGGTAACCCACCAGCACGCTCGCGCGAGAGCAGCGCGGCCGCGGGCGCCGCGAGCAGGACAAGCACGAGGATCGTGCCGAGCGCGATGTCGAGCACCGCGGCGGGCCACAGCGTCTCGACGTACTCGAAGAAGTGCAGCTCGAACGTCGTGACGAACAGCGCGACCGCCGCGAGGGCGGTTGATGCCACCCAGGCCCACGCGTAGCGCCGGCGTGGCCTCCGGTGCACGAGGCCGGCGCCGATCGCGACCACGATCGCGAAGCCGACAAGCGGCCATCCGCCGGCCGGCTCGGTCGCCTTCAGCTCGGTGTAGCTGGGCGAGCAGTCGTCGTGGCGGTGCTCGGTCGTCGCGAAGCCCGCGAACGCTCGTCCGAGGCAGTTGTTGGCGTCGTCGTAAACGCGGCGCCCCGGCAGGAAGGTGATCGCGACCAGCACGACGCCGAGCGCGAGCACGAGGTGAACGATCCGCCGTAGCCGCCGCGCGAGGTTCGGTCGCTCCTCCACGCGACGATCGTAACCGATGGCGCTTCGCGATAGGCGGTTCGGGTACGTGGGCACCCTGCGGCGACTCCAGCTCCAGCGGCGATCGATGCCTACTCATCCCCAGTGCGGGGCGCCCACGACGTTCGACGCGGACACGATCCAGCTCGTGTGCGATCATTGGGGCGCAGCTCAGCCGATCCAGGTCGCGAGCGGCACCATCGCGACCCACGATCTGTTCGGCAAGACGTCGATCACCTCCATGCAGGCGTCGCAGCAACGTTCGCGAGCGCAGATCCGCGAGCTTGCCGCAACGCGCGTACCACCAACCGATTGCTGCACGCACGCGTGCCAGCACGATCGCGCGTGAGGTGGCCGCACGCGGTGGTGGTCGTGCGTCAGTCCGCGGGATTGCGATTGGGCGGCGCGCGCGGGATCGTGCCGCAGTTGTCGATGCCCGCGGCCCAGCGACCCTGGTGGCAGCGGAACGTCGGACCGCAGAACATGCCCTCCTGCGGGTGGCACAGCTGATCCTCCTGCTTGCAGCGGACGCCGGCCGCGAGGTGATCCGGGCACCCGTCGGTCCGCCCGGTGCGACGCCCGCAGACCCAGTGACTGTAGTCGACGTCCTGCTTCGGTGGGATGCCACCGTGATAGCCGTCGCAGAAGCAGTTGCCACCCCGAAACGGGCACCGCGTGCCGAGCACGCAAGGACCACCGCTCGATGTCGCGAGGCTCGCCGGACAGCCGGTCGGCACCGGCGTCGGCACCACGGCGATGGCGACCGCGGCATCGAGCAACGGAGGCGGCGGCGCGGCATCCGGCATCGCCGCATCGATCGCCACCATCGTCGTCGCGCGCGACGTCATCGCGTCGGCCGGCGCGCTCGCGCTCGCCGACGCGGTCGAAGTCGTGGTGGGGTTCGAGACCGGCTTGCCACTACACGCGCCGCATGCGACGACGAGCATCACGATCCCGCCGCACCAGCGCGTCGCCATGGCAACCCTCGTACCACGACCGGGACCGCCCGAGCGTTGCGGGGACGATCAGGGCAGAAATGAAACCGCATCGCGGTCGCGTTGGTGTCGCGGTGCGATCGTTGCGAGCTCACCGATAGGCGCGTGTAAACGTAAACTCCTTTTGGACGTCGGCCCGGTCGGAGCGCGCCCGAACGAGTGCTGCGTCACCACCGGCCGGGGGTGACTCGCGAGCGGCACAGCCGAGCGATCCTTGGGCGGTGGCGTCACCACCGGCTGGAGCTTCGGTCGAGATCGTAGGTCCAGCGCAGCCAGCGGTCGTCGATGCGCGTCTCGTGCTGGCTGTCCCGCTCTGACCCGCGGGACCCCTATTTCATCCCGAACGACATCCAAGCGACCAGGCCCCGCTCGTCGACGGTCAGCGTCATGTTCAGCATGCCGAGCGCGGTCATGAGCTGCTTCATGTCCGCGGAGTCCGGATCGTTCGGGTTCGTCGGGATCAGGTCGCCGATACGTTGATAGTCGAAGATCATCAGCGCGAGCGGCGCCGGTGCCGGCTTGCCACCGAGGAGGAGATCGGTGACCTTGCCGCTATCGACGCCGACGCCGACGGCGAGCGTGTCGGCGGTGGCCGCGGCGATCACGGCGCCCGGCATACCGGCCGCACGGATCGCGTGCCCCTTGCCGTCGAGCGGAAGATCGAGACCGGGCACCTTCGCGGCGAGCAGCTTCACCAGATCGGCAACGTGATCCGCGTGGATCACGGCGTAGCCGTCGAAGGTCTCGGGGACACCACCGCGGAGCTTGGCCTGATCGAGCACGAACATGCCACCGTGCACGCCATCGAGGAACGGCGGCAGCGGTGCGGTCGCCGCCGTGCGCAGCTTGTCGGCGACGTCGGCGAACTCCGGCGTCTCGCAGCGCTTGCCGAGATCCTCGGCGGCCGTCGCGATCGCCGGCAGCAACGCGCGCGCGTGGCCGATGTCGCCGGCCGCAGCGAACGCCATTGCCGGGTGTGACGAGGTCAGGCGATCGAGGCCGGCGAGCGAACCGGTCACGGCGCGCAACGGGCCGAGGACGTCCGGTGCGAGCTCGAGGACAGCCCCGGCGGACGTCTCGTTCGCCGTGAGATCGCGATAGCCGAACGCGAAGCGCGGCGCGTGCGCGAACAGCTTCGTGATCGCGTCGCGGCAGTCCGCGCTACGATCGTGGTCGGCAAGCGCCGCAACGCGCTGGAGATCGACGTAGCCGAGGCCCTGGCCGGTGAAGCCGTCGCGCACCGCGAGGTCATGAAGCTGACGGGTGGTGAGGCTCGTGGCGGGCTTCTTTTCGCCGAGGATCGTCGGGAGGTCCGCATCCAGCAGCGCCGGCGGCTCCAACGCCATGACGAGCTCCTTGGACCCGATCGCCACGACCCAGCTCCAGTCCTTCTCGGGCGTCGGCGCGCGCCACACCTTCCACGTGCCTCGTCGGGTCGGGGCCGGTAGCTGCTCGTGATAGCGATCGGCCACCTTCTGCATGAACGCGATCATGCGGTCGCCGTTCGCGATCTCGAGGCGCACTACCGGATATCCGGTGGAGAGACCGTACACGGCGAACCGCGCGTTCACCGACAGTCCGATCTCGTCGAACCGCTTCGCATTCAGGTCGCCGAGCACCTCGAAGAACGTGGCTGCCTCTTGGCTGCCCTCCGGGGTCTTCGCCATGTAGGTGTCGAACGCGCGGTGATAGATCGGCCCGAACACCGCGACGATCTTGTGGATGTACTCCGGCGAGATCGGCTTGAACGTCGCGAACACGTAAGGCGTGTCCGCCGCTGCATATGCGAGCAGCGGATTGTCCGGGAAGTCGCCGACCGGCGGCCGATCCGGCTTGGTCGTAGGACTGGCCTTGTCGCACGCGGCGAGCATGAACAACGCGATCAGTAGTCGGCGCATCATCGCCGCTGCATAACATGCCGGCGCTGGCGGGTGAGCGTCGTGCCCGATGCGGTGCTGTCGACCGCTCCGACCACGGGCAACACACGGTCGCCGGGCGGGAACCGTGGCTCTGACGACGTCAAGTGGCCGACATTGCCGCTACGGGGTCGTGTCGCCGATCGAGGCCGACAGCGACAGCGCGCCCTGCATCGCGAGCGCGGCGGTGAGCGGCACCAGCTGATCGCCCGAGATCGCGACGCTGAAGATCAGGTCGCTGCCATCAGCGAACACGTCGAGCTGGTCGAAGTACGCGCGCAGCGTGCCGCCCGGATCGATGCCGTCGATCTTCGCCTTGATCGTCGCGACCGCATCGGCGACCGCGGCCGGCGAGGCGAGGTGGACGCCGGCATCGAACGCGAGCGCGTCGCTGATGTCGAGCGACAGGTACACCGTGCCGAGCTTCTGCGACGTGTACGGCGCGATCGCTCCGCTCGCGGTGCCGATGATCGGCGAGGCGTCGGACAGCACCATCCACATCGATGCGTCGGTGTTGACGTTCTGCAGCGCGTCGGCGAATTCGGTCGACCCGCGCAGGCTGTGCTGACCGGCGAGGATCTGCTCGACGCCCTGGCGGGTCTCGGCGGCCGGGCCGAGCACGACGAGCGCGGTCGTGTCATCGACGAACGTGAAGGCCGCGTGCGACGTGCCGTCGGGTGACGGGATCAGCACGACCCCGCCGTCGACGGTGACGTGCACGCCTTGGGCATCGAGCTCGGAGAGCGCGTGCTGGTTGAAGCAGGTCAGCGCCTTGGTCTTGTCGACGCCGTGGATCACGATCGTGCCGCTCGGCGTCTGGTGCTCGCCGAGGCCCTTGATGCCGACCGAGACCGAGCCGAGCGAGGCGACGGGATCGAAGCCGCACACCGCGGTGAACTGCTGGAGGTCGGTGCTCTGCGCGAGTTGCGGGGCGACGTAGCGCTGCCACAGCGCGCTGTGCTGCAGCTGTGCCGCGTTGAATCCGATCACGGCATCGGAGTCGGCGGGAAGCAGCGCGAGGTCGGACTCGGCGATCGAGCGCGACTGGATCTGGCGCGGTGCCGAGGTTGGCCCGAGCGCCAGCGCGTGGGCGAGGCCGTGGGTGCCGGCGCCGTAGTGCAGCGCCGGGCGCGCGATCGCGGCCGCGACCGGCTTGGCCGGCTGGTCGTGACGCGAATGCAGAATGTATGCGGTGGTACCGACGGCAACGGCTGCCGATGCGGCGAGAGCAAGTTTCATCATGGTCGATCCTTTCGGCCCGGTGGGCCGCGTCCTGGCATCGACACGGGGAGCGATCGCGATCACGGCGATCGCGGCGAGTACGGATGCGACGAGATCGCGGCGAGGCCGATCGCCACGCAGCGAACGCTCGACGAGCTCGGTCATGCTGTCGGCGAGGTAACGCCGGCCGCGTGACAGTCGCTGCATCACCGCCGGTTCGCTCGTAGCGAGCGCCTCGGCGACTTCGCGGATCGACTGATTCTCGCGGTAATACAGCACCAGCACCTCGCGGTACGTCTCGGGCACGCGCCGAAGTGCATCTCGGACGAGCCGCTCGACCTGGCCACGCGCGGCCTCGTCGAACGGATTGCCCTCGGCGATCGGCTCGCTGTCCGGACTGTCGA
>JBDTEH010000198.1:0-9112 GCA_039922635.1 Kofleriaceae bacterium
CGCGATGAGCGAGGGGTTGATGGTCCTTCCGATCCGCGGCGGACGGCTCACGAGCACCGTCGCGGCTGCCGGCCCCGCCAGCGTCGCGAGCGCGTCGAGCGCGCGGCCTGGGTCGGTGGAGACGAACGCCTGGGCCACCGCGCGTGAGATCTGCGTCTTCTCATGCGTGCCCAGCAGCTTCGCTGCCTTCAGGGCGAGATCTGGGCGCCGGTAGCGGATCGCTCGACGCACGAAGCTCGCGACGAGCGAATCCTTGCCGTAGGCATCGCGGCCGAAGGCCCGCAGCGCCGGGAGATCGCCCAGGTCCGCCTCCAGCCGCTCGTCGATCGCGCGCGCGTCGTCGCCGAGCAGCCGGAGCCGAAGGTCGCCGAGCTGGCTCCGCGTGCTGCCCTCGACGCCCTGATCGTAGTGGGTGCGCTGCTTCGAGGCCAGGAGCCGCTCGATCGCCTCCATGATGGGAGGGATCTCCGCGCGTGCCTCGTGGGTCAGCGCGAGCTCGACCAGTCGTTGGAGCTGCCCGACGGCGTGCATGACGCTTCCCCCGGTCGGCGCGATCGGATGCCGCTCGTCTTCGCGCGCTTTGGCGAAGGTCTGCATCCCGAGCTCGATCCGCAGGTGCTGGCGCTCGGTCTGGTAGTCGGTCCATGGCTCGTCGAGCAGCGCCGTGACCGCGTCGGTCTCGCCGAGGAGCTGGTGACGCTCGACGCGATTCCAGTGGTAGGGATCGATGAAGTCGTGAAAGAAGATGTGGCGCGCGTCGTCCGTGCGTGCGACCGCGAGCAGCTGTTTTCCGAGCTCGGTGCGGACGACGGGGACCAAGGCGACCAGCTTCTCGAGCTCCGGGAGCGGCCACGCCGCGCACGCGCGGAGCCCGTCGTGGTGCTCGAGGCTGCGCGAGCGGTCGGACTCGTCGAGAGCGTTGAGGAGCGTGAGCGTGTACTCGACATCGTCGGCCTTCACCCAGGCCAGCGTCTCCAGGGCGTCGTCGAGCGTGCTGGCGTCCTCTTGCATCCAGCGGTCGAGGATCCGCTCCACCGTTCGCGTCTCACCTGTCTGCTGCTGGGCCATGAGGAGCGGGAGCAACGGCTTGAAGGTGCCGTCCTGCAACCTCTCGTCGATCACGGAATCGACGAACCCCACCACCTCGGCGCGCTTGACGGACCGCGCCCCCAGCGCGTGGGAGGCTTCGAGCGCGACCCCGGCTCGAACCGGTCGATCATGGGGGTGACCGTTGGCCGCCTCCGCGATCAACAGATCGATCGCCGCCTCGATCGATCCGTCGCCGCCTCGCGCGGCGAGCATCGCCACGGTCCCTCGGATCCCCTCGGGGAGCGCGGCGGCAAACGCCGCGGCCAGGTCGGCTCTGCCGGCATCGACGCAGGCGCGCGCCGCGTCTTCGATCCCGCAGACCGCTGGATCAATGTGGTTGACGCCGGCGGTCGCGACGCGTGCGCGCTCCAGCAGTTGCTCGATGGAGACGGGCGACCTCTTCGCGAGGTTCGGCTTGCTCGGTGCCTTGGCTGCCGCCGGCTTCACGGCTGCGGGCTTGGTCGCCTTGGCCTTGGTCGCCTTGGCCTTGGTCGGCGTGGCCTTGATCGGCGTGGCCTTGGGGGCCGCGTGTGGCGCCTTCGTCTTCGTCTTCGTCTTCGCGGTTGCCATCCACGATCTATACGGTCCGCCGAACCCAAAAACTACCAGTACGCGATCAGTGCGGACGGGTGCGAGACGCCGATCCGAAACGGCGCAACCCTGGTTGGGCCATGTTGATGTGATGGACGTGCAGGTGATGGGACGGGGCAATGGCTGTGAGCGTGAGTCGTCTAACGGCGCGTGCCGATCACGATGTACTGGTCGGGCAACTTCGTCGGCGACAGGCTGGCGTCGAGCCCGGCCGCTCGCAGCTCCGCGATCGCGGCCTCGGGCGCTACGCGGGGATGAGCCGCCGGGATGCGCGTTGCCTCGCGCGTGAAATCGACGATCGCGATCCGGCCCCCGGGGCGCAGCGCCGCCGCGAGCCCACGCGCGTAGCCGACGCGGTCGGCAACATGGTGCCAGACGTCGGCCACCAGGATGCGATCGACGCTCCCCGCCGGTAGGTTCGGATCGGTGGCGGTCGCGAGCGCGGTCCTCACGTTCGTGAGGTGCTCGCGCGCGGCGCGCTCGCCGATGTAGCGGATCATGTCGGGCTCGAGGTCGGTGGCGATGACCTGGCCGTGCGGCACCGCGCGCGCGAGCCGGACCGTGAAGTAGCCGGTCCCCGCACCGACGTCGGCGACCGTCATGGTCGGCGCCAGCTCGAGCGCCGCGATCACCAGGTCGGGCTTCTGCCACGCATCGCGCGCCGGGTCATCGAACTTCTTCGCCCACTCCTCGGCGTGCTCGAAGCGATGCGGCTCGCTGGCCCTGACCACCGGCGTGGTGGCGGCCGCGGAGCCCGACGGAGGCGCGGCTGCTGGCTCCGGAGCGACCGAGGCAGGCCGACCACCGTGGGAGCACGCGACGATCAGGACGAGGGCGAGGCTGCGCACGGCCGCAATGTAGCGCGCCGCGATCGAGTTGTCGCCGCGCGGCACGCGCGGTGCATCGCCTCGAGCTCGATGACGACGTTCAGGATCGGAGATCGCGTGCGTTGGAATTCGGAGGCGGGCCTGGTCACCGGCGTCATTCGCAAACGATTCCGTGCGCCGACGCAGTTCAAAGGCTACACGGTGCGGGCTTCGGCGGCGGAGCCGCAGTATCTGATCGAGAGCGAGAAGACCGATCACCTCGCAGTCCACAAGCCGGGTGCGCTGCGCAAGCTGCGTCCACGCACCAAGCCGAGCCGGCCGAAGCACCGCAGCCCACGCCGTCCCGGCCCATGAAGGCGAGGAGGTCGTACGCTGCGCGCTGGTCGAGCTGCCGCCGGTCGAGTTGCTGTTCATGGCGCGCTTCGAGCGCACGGCGGGCGCCGGTGCTCGATCGCACCGATGACGTGACGCCGCCCTGATGGTTCCGGTTCGCGAACGGATTACAGGACACGCGTCGGCCGGTGACGGGGCGATCAGCGAGCGACGTTCGCATGCCCTCGGTTCCATCTCACGACGTTTCGATGAGGACCTTGAGGGCGCGGGTCGACGCGGCGTGTCGGAACGTGTCGTACGCCTCGACGACGTGGTCGAGCTTGAAGCGATGGGTGATCAGCCGCCGCGGAGCGAGCCGCCTCGAGCGCAGCAGCTTGGTCAGCGTCGTGATGCTCGCCGTATCGACCAGTCGCGTGGTGATCGTGAGGTTGCGATCCCAGAGCCGCTCGAGATGGAGGGCGACCTTGCTGCCGTGTACGCCGATGTTCGCGATCGTGGCTCCTGGCGCGACGATCGCTTCGCACAGCTCGAATGTTGCAGCAATCCCCACCGCCTCGATCGCCGTGTCGACACCGCGGTTGTCGGTCAGCCGCATCACCTGTTCGACCGTGCCGCCACCGGGCCCGTTCAGCACCGCAGCGGTCGCTCCGAAGCTCTTGGCCACCTCGAGCCGATTGGCATCGACATCGATCATGATGATGTCCGCGGGCGCGTACAGCTGCCCCGTCAGCAGGGCGGCGAGCCCGACCGGGCCGGCGCCCACGATCGCGACGGTCGAGCCGGGCACGATCCGCCCGTTGAGCACGCCGCATTCGAAGCCGGTAGGCAGGATCTCGCTCACCATGACGAGCGCTTCCTCGTCGATGCCTTGCGGGCACGGATACAAGCTGGTGTCGGCGTGAGGCGTGCGGACGTAGTCGGCCTGGGTGCCGTCGATCTGATTGCCGAGGATCCAGCCACCGGTCGTGCAATGCGAGAACATGCCGCGCCGGCAGTACTCGCACTTCCCGCACGACGAGATGCACGCGATCAGCACGCGATCGCCGGGACGGAACACCGTGACGGCGGATCCGATCGAATCGACGATCCCCACGCCCTCGTGCCCCAGGACGCGTCCGGGCGTGCAGGTCGGGACGTCGCCTTTGAGGATGTGCAGGTCGGTGCCACAGATCGTCGTCTTGACGACCCGTACGATCGCATCGGTCGGCGCGACGAGCTCGGGCTTCGGTCGATCCTCGAGCGCACTCAGGCCGGGCCCCCGATACACGAATGCTTTCATGCAGCGACGAGGAGCACGTTGCACGCCACTTGCGATGGCGTGCTCCGGCCGAGGGCTCGCGGGCTACGTAATCTTGCGCGCATCGCGCTCGCGCGACGAGCGGCGGCGAGCGAGCGCGTGCGCCCTCCGCGATCACGGTTTGCGACGAGCTCGGTACTACGTAGTTTTACGTATCAAACGGAAGCAAGCTCGCTCCTCCAATCTCCGGTAAAGTGGTTCCATGCTGAGCGAGCTCGTCACGGCGAACCGCGCGGAGATCATCGAGCACTGTCGAGCTCGAGGAGCCGCGCGCACGTGGCCGAGCTCGACGTACGGCGACCTCGAGTCCGCCGTTCCCCTGTTCCTCGACTTTCTCGCGCGCCGGCTCGACAAACGCCTGGACGAACCCGACGACGCCGCGACTCGACACGGTGGCAGCATGCTCCGAAGTGGCTTCACGGTCGGTCAGGTGGTCCACGACTATGGCGACGTGTGCCAGACCATCACGCAGATGGCGATCGATCGCCAGCTCGGGATCACGGCCGACGAGTTCAAGACCCTCAACCTGTGTCTCGACGACGCGATCGCACAGGCAGTGACCGAGTTTGGGAGACAGCAAAAGGCCGACTACGAGGTCGCCGAGATCGATCGCGCGGCCGAGGGGCTCGGCCATCTCGTGCACGAGCTGCGCAACCTGATCGCCACCGCATCGCTGGCGTTCGACGCCTTGAAGAGCGGAAGCGTGGGCGTCGGTGGCAACACGGGTGCCGTGCTGGGACGGAGTCTCGACAGCATGCACGTGCTGATCGATCGCTCTGTCGCGATCGTCCGCTTGAGCGCCGGGGTGGTCTCGAAGAACCGGCTCGTGATCGGCGAGATCATGGCGGACATCACGCCGTCCGTGACGATGCAGGCGACCTCGCGCGGTCACCGGCTCGCGGTCGAGGTCGACGATCCATCCGCCGTGATCGAAGGAGACCCACAGATCTTCGCCTCGATCATCAGCAACCTCGTCCAGAACGCCTGCAAGTTCACCCACCCGCGCAGCGAGCTCGTGCTTCGCACGGTGACGACGCCCGCATCGGTTCGCATCGAGGTCCAGGACGAGTGCGGCGGGTTAGCGCCCGGGGCCATCGAGACGATTTTTCGCCCATTCAAGCAAGATCGTACGGATCGTACGGGCCTCGGCCTCGGCCTCGCGATCTGCACGCGCGGCGTCGAGACGATGGGAGGCACGATTCGCGTGCACGACCTCCCCGGCAAGGGATGTATATTCACGGTCGAGCTTCCCCGAGTCCTGTTCGTGACCTGATCCGGCATCCCGGAGGTGCCCGCTCGGGGCTTTATGATCGACGTTCATGACGCAAGGCGTGGAGATCCGCCACGACTGTGCAAAAGTTGTTCGAGCTTTTTTTGCGCGATTCATGTGAGCATCCGCCAGCTCATGACGACGAAGTTGGCGCGCTCACTCCTCGTGGTTGGTTTGATGATCGCCGGCTGCGGACCGACGCACAAGGCAGCGCCGGCCGACGGGCTTGCCGCCGCCGACGCGTTCGTTCCGCCGAGCGATGGCACGGTGTTCGAGGACGCGGCCGGCAGCGCCGTGTGTGGTCTCACCTCGTGTGCGGCGCAGAACGCGGGGTGCGGTCCGATCGGCGACGGCTGCGGCGGCCAGCTCGATTGTGGGAGCTGCACCACACCCGAGACCTGCGGTGGCGGCGGCACGTTGTTCACGTGTGGCGGTACCGGTAGCGGCGGCGCGTGTACGCCGCGGACCTGCGCGCAAGCCGGCGCGACCTGCGGGCAAGTCTCCGACGGCTGCGGCGGCCTCACCGCGAGCTGCGGCACCTGCGGTTCCGGCGAGACCTGCGGCGCGGGCGGCACGCCGAACACCTGCGCGACCGGCCCGGCGTGCACGACCGGGTTGTGCACGCAGCAGATGGACTGCGCGATGATGCCGAAGACCTCGATCAGCGGCACGATCACCGCGCCGGGACACGACAACACCGCGCTATGGGGCACGCCGGATCCGATCTACGGCGCGCTGGTTTACGTGCCGAACGGTGCGGCCGGCGCGCCGACCTACGGCGTGATGCCGTTCGCGGCCGGCGTGTCGTGCGACTCGTGCAGCTCGCTGGTCACCGGCGATCCGCTGGTCAGCGTGACCACCGGCGTCGACGGCAAGTTCACGCTGAACAACGCGCCGTGCGGCACCAACATCCCGCTCGTGATCCAGCTCGGCCGCTGGCGCCGCCAGATCACGATCCCGGCGGTCGCGTGCTGCATGGACAACCCGCTGACCAACACCCAGACCCACCTGCCGCGCGATCACGTCGGCGTCGCCGGCGACGTGCGCAGCGATATCCCGCTGATGGCGTTCAGCACCGGCAGTGTCGACACGCTGCACTGCGTGCTCCGCAAGATCGGCATCGCCGATACCGAGTTCACGAACCCGAGCGGCACCGGCCGCGTGCGGTTCTACAAGGACAACGGCGCCGTGATCAACAGCAGCACGCCCGCGGCGTCGACGCTATACGGCAGCGCCACCGAGCTCGCGAAGTACGACATGGCGATGTTCGAATGCGTCGGCTCGCAGGTCGCGAAGGCCGCCGCCGATCAGACCCGCCTGATCAACTACGCGAACGCGGGCGGCCGCGTGTTCGCGACCCACTATAGCTACGTGTGGCTGACCAACAGCACCGGGACCGCGGGCACGAACACGGCGCCCAAGCCGTTGTTCCAGACCGCCGACTGGATGGTCAATCAGGGCGCGTTCGACTCGGCGACCGGCTACGTCGATCAGACGCTGCAAGGCGACGCCGCGACCCAGGCGCGCCGGATCGCGTTCGCGCAATGGCTCAAGCTGGTCGGCGCGTCGTCGACGCTCGGCCAGATCCTGGTCAACGTCGTGCGCCAGGACTTCAACTCGGTCAGCGCGGCCGCCGCGACGATGGCGGGCACGCCGGCGCAGCAGTGGCTGTACTCGAGCGGCACGCCGTTCACCGGCCCGCTGCACTACACGTTCGACACGCCGGTCGCGTACGCGCCGGATCCGGCGCCGACCACGCAGTGCGGGCGCGTCCTGTACAGCGACTTCCACGTCTCCAACGCGACCTCCGGCGGCGTGACATTCCCGGCGGAGTGCACGACCGGCACGATGACGGCGCAGGAGAAGACGCTCGAGTTCATGTTGTTCGATCTGGCATCGTGCGTCGGTCCGCCGCCGCCGGTGACGTGTACGCCGAAGACCTGCGCGGATCTCGGGTTTACCTGCGGCGAGTCCGGCGACGGCTGCGATGACGGCCTCGTATTGCAATGCGGTAGCTGCCCGACCGGCCAGATGTGCGGTGGCGGCGGCGGTGCGCCCGGGACCTGTGGCGTCGTGTGTACGCCGCAGACCTGCGCGGACGTCCACGCGCAGTGCGGCATCATCGGCGATGGCTGTGGTTCGACCGTGGACTGCGGACCGTGCACCGATAACACGAGCTGCGGTGGCGGCGGCGTCGCGAATCAGTGCGGCGCGATCTTCTAGCACCAGCTCGCAAGATTCGTCCGGAAGAAGTCGCGCGGCCTGCGTCTCGAGAGGGGACCGTCGTGGCTGTCAGCTCTCTCACCCTCGCGCACTTGACCGCGCATTCTGCCCCATGTGAGCATGCGCTGCCGAGGGTGCGGCCGATGCGTGAGGATCTGGCCGTCCACGAGCCGATGTTGCGTGCCACCGCGAGGCATCTGTGTCGCAAGGCGTGGGAGACCGACGATCTGGTCCAGGACACGTTCGAGCGCGCGCTCAAGCACCTCCAGGCCGGGCGACCGGCACCGACCCAGATGCGCCCGTGGCTCGCATCGATCTTGCGCAACGCGTTCATCGACCGGATCCGCCGCAAGGCCGTGACGTTCGAGCCGATCGAGGACACGCCGAGCCCGGAGCTCGAGGCGGCGCCACCCTGGGCCGACGTCACGCTCGACGAGATCCGCGCGGCCCTCGCGCGGATCGACGACCACCTGCGGCTCGCCTTTGACCTGCACTACCTGCAGGGCCTGCGCTATCGCGAGGTCGCGCGCCGGCTCGGGATCGCCGACAACACGGTCGCGAGCCGGTTGTTTCGCGCGCGTCAGGCGCTGCGCGACGAGCTCGCCCGCCCCAAGGCGGAGGTCGGGACATGAACCGGCGAGCGCGTGAAGCGCTGGGCCGGCGAGGAGGCGGGTGAGATGAGCACGAGCTGGAAGCCCGAGGAGATCGAGGCGTTCGCCGCCGGCGAGCTGGCCCAGGAGCATCACGAGCGATTGCTCGCCGCGCTCGCGGCCGATCCGGCCGCCGCCGCGGAGCTCGAGCAGTGTCTGCAGGCGCGCGCGGCGGCGTTCGACGTCGCGGCGCTACCCTCCGATCTCGGCCGCGCTCGCGACCGCAAACATGGGCGGCGCTGGCTGCGAGCGACCGCCGTCGTCGTGCCCCTCGTGGCGGCGATCGCGCTGATCTACGTGATCGTCCGCCGGCCGCAGCCGCGGACCGAGGTCGCGTCGATCGAAGATCGGTTCGCGGCCGCGCTGCGCCCGCACCGCGAGCTCGAGCCTCGGTTCGCGTGGCCCGGCGCGGATCGCCACCGCCCGTACGACCCGCCGCGCGCGCGCAGCGGCGAGGCCGAGCGCCTGTCGTTCGACCTGCTCGCCGCCGTCGAGCACACCGGCGATCCTCGCGCGCTCGCGGCGGCGCAGATCCTCGCCGGGAACCTGCCGGCCGCGGCGACCGAGCTCGGCAAGCAGACCTCGGCCGATGCGGCGAGCGACCGCGCCGCGCTCGCGCTCGTGCAAGGCGACCCCGAGCGCGCGATCCGCGAGGCCGCGGCGGCGCTGGCGCTGGCGCCCGACCATCCGCAAGCGCGATGGAACCGCGCGCTCGCCCTCCACGCGCTCGGCCTCGATCGCGCGGCGGCCGCGAGCTTCGATGCGATCGCGGCGCGCGGCGAACCGGGCTGGAGCGCGGAGGCGCACGACCTCGCCGCGGCGCTGCACGCGG
>JBDTEH010000199.1:0-7883 GCA_039922635.1 Kofleriaceae bacterium
CGATGACCATCCTGGATCGAATCGGCAACACGCCCCTCGTGCCGCTCGCGCGGATCGCCGCGGGCCTTGCGGTGCCCGTGCTCGTGAAGTGCGAGCACATGAACCCGGGTGGCTCGGTCAAGGACCGCATCGCGAAGGCGATCGTCGACGACGCCGAGGCGCGCGGCGCGTTGCGCCCTGGGATGACGCTCGTCGAGGCGACGGCCGGCAACACCGGCATGGGGCTCGCGCTCGTCGCCGCGGTGCGCGGGTACCGGCTCGTCTGCGTGATGCCGGAGAAGATGTCGACCGACAAGCGGGTGGCGCTCGCCGCCGCAGGTGCGGTGGTCGTGATCACCGCGAACGCGCCACCGGCGAGCCCCGAGAACTTCCGGAACGTCGCGCGGCGGATGGCCGAGGAGCGCGGCTGGTTCCTGACCGACCAGTTCCGCAACCCGGCGAACGTGCGCGTCCACGAGCAGACGACCGCCGCGGAGATCCTCGAGCAAACCGGTGGTCACGTCGGCGCGTTTGTCGCGGGTGCTGGCACCGGCGGCACGATCAGCGGCGTCGGCCGCCGGCTCAAGGCGGTCCTGCCTCGCGTGCGTATCGTGCTCGCCGATCCGGTCGGCTCTGGCCTCGCCGACTGGGTGGAGACCGGTCGCATCGGACCGGATGGTTCGTACGCGGTGGAGGGCATCGGCGGCAGCGAAGCTCCGGACAACCTCCATCGCGACGTGATCGACGGCGCCGAGCGGGTCAGCGATGCGGACACGTTCGCGATGGTGAAGCGCCTCGTGCGCGAGGAGGGGCTGCTCGTCGGGGGCTCGGCCGGCACGAACGTGGTCGCCGCGCTGCGCGTCGCGGCGCGCGGCGATCTCGACGGCCCGGTGGTCACGTTACTTCCGGACGGCTGGGATCGTTACCGCGCCAAGCCGTGGCTACAGGGCTGGACCTGAGCGCGCGCGGCCGTCACGAACCGCAGGACGCACGAATCCGGACGCGATCGCAGTGTCGTACGGCGCAACCGTTGTCGTAGTCGGAGCTCGTCACCGACGCCGTACAAGGCGTCGCGGCGGTCGGTCGATCGCGATGATCTTTCGCGAGGCAGAACGCGACCTGGGTGAGCTCGCACGTGGCGGTGCAACCCAGGACGACCGCCGCTGGGGGGACGCCGAACGCGCGCTGGAGCTCGTCGCGCGCCAGGTCGTGACCGGCGGCGGCGCGCACGAGGTCGGGCGTGGCGTCGTACGGGATCGATCGAATCGCCGCGAGCTCGGCCGCGAAGAACTCGCTCGGCGTCAGGCTCGTGCAGCTGCCGTGCTTGGACCACTCGTGCGTGGCGAGCGTGCCGTGGACGTACGCGGGGGCATGCACCGCGAGCTCGGGCGGTACCGGTACGCCCGGCGCGCAGCTCGCATCTTCGGCCGTCTCGCAGTGCGCGAACGCACCGCAGAACTGCGGCCACGCCTGCGGCGCTCCGGCCGCCTGCGCTTCGGTGTAGTTCGGCCACAGGCCGTGCAGCGTGAACGCCGGCGCCAGCGTGCACTGATCCTGGGTCGCGGGCGACCACGTCATCGCGAGCACGTAGTAGCCGAAGTTGCTCGGCGGCGGGGCCGGCGTCCTCGCGTGACAGCCCACGAGGACGGCGAGCAGCAGCGTGATCCGAGCGTTCACCTCGGCTATGTACCGCAGCACCGCCACGGAGATCAGCGCCGTCTCGGTGCGATCGCGCGACGGCGCTCGATCTGGTCGTCGCGCCAGCGCCGCTCCTCGGGCGTCATCAGCCACGTGTCCGGCCGCCACCGCGCGATCAGGTTGACCGCGAACGCGAGGTTGGCCGCGGCCGTGACGAACATCTGGGCTCCGGGCCACCGCGCCGCGATCGCGAACGCCGCCAGAAACGACAACGAGCTCGGCGCGAACCATGGATCGAGCGTGAGCGCGACCCACGCGGCCGCGGTCGCCCACACGAACTGCGTGGCGAGCTGGACCTCGACGAACGACGCGCCGACCTGGCCGAGACCGAGCGCGAGCACGGCTTCGCCGGCGAACATGAAGATCGCCCCTGCCGCGACGCGCCGATTGATCACGGTCGCGGTCAGCGTGTCACGCGCCCACCACACCAGCAGTGCCACCGCGACCGCCGTGATCGCCGAGAACAGCGCGTGGCTCCGGTACGTATACTGGCGGGCGTCGGGCATCACCGCGAGCACGAGCGGGACCGCCGTGAAGATCGCGCCGAGGAAGGCGACCAGCACGACGCGCGTGCGGCGACCCGGGACCGGATCGTTCGCGGCGAGCAACTGCTCGGCGGCGGCGTCACGCCGCACCCGCTCGGCGGCGGCTTGTTTCGCGCGGGCGACCAGCTCGACCGGAGGCTCGTCGAGATCGGCGAGCAACGTCACCGCCGCGCCTGGATGACCGGCGGCGAGCTCGTACTCGGCGAGTGCGGTGATCGCGCGTGCGAGCCCTCCCCTCGCCTCCGCATTGTCACGCCACACCGCGAGTGCCTCGTGAAAGCCGAACCGACACGCGCCGAACAGCCGGTAGATCTCGTCGCGCTCGATGTCGCGGTTGGCGATCGCGGCGAGCAGCTGGTCGGTGCGTTCGCGCGCACGCGCGCCGAGCTCCGCCGACCCGCGGTGCTCGAGATACTGCTGGAGCTCGAGGCGAAGGGCGTCGACGCTGTCGTAGCGTTCGATCGGATCGCGGCACATCGCCCGCGCGATGATCCGCGCGAGCTCGAGCGGCACGTGCGGCGGGATCTCCGGCGCTGATTCGACCACCTTGGTCAGCACCTCGATCGCGGAGGTACCGAGGTGCGGCGGCCGACCCGCGACGAGCTCGAACAGGACCGCACCTGCGAGATAGACATCGGTGCGCTCCGTGATCGCGCCGCCTTCGGGTCGGCCAAGCATCTCGGGGGCCATGTAGCAAGGCGTCCCGGCCAGCGCGGTCGCATGCGCCGCCAGCGGCAACCGCCCGGTCCCATCATCGCGGAGCGCGACGGCGATGCCCCAGTCGAGCAGGTAGACCTCGCCGAAGTCACCGATCATGACGTTCGCTGGCTTGAGGTCGCGATGGACGATGCCGCGGTGATGCGCGAACCGCAGCGCGTTCAGGACCTGCATGAGGATCCCGAGGTTCCACGCGAGCAGATCCGTGGCACCGAACCGGCGCAGGACCTCGACCGGATCGGCGAACAGCCGGCTCCACTCGATCCCCTCGATCCGCTTCATCACGATCAGCGGCGTGCCATCCGGTTCGGCACCGAGGTAATGGATCGGCACGACGTTCGGGTGTTCGACGATGCCGCTCACCCACGCCTCGCGGAGCAGGTCGAGCGCCGATTCCGGATCGCGCCGGCGCTCCGCGCGCAGCGTCTTGACCGCGACCGTGCGGCCGAGCGCGACCTGTTCGGCCGTCCGCACGACCCCCATACCGCCCTCGCCGATCACCTCGCCGTCGCGCAGTCGCAGCGAGGTGCCCGCGCTCGCCGAGGCGAGCTCGCGAAGCAAGGCCACCGCGCGAGCGCCGTAGCTGTCGCGCAACGCGAGTGGGATGATGGTCTCGTGCGGTGCCGCGCGGACCGTCTCACAAACGTCATCTGTCAGGGTCGCGAACCAAGCCTGCAAGACGTCGTGCACGAGTGTATCAGGTCGCGGCGACGAGCATCTGTCCACCCCGTGCACCCCCTCCGCCCCCGTCCACCATCCGGGCGATGCCGATCACGGGTAGTGCGTGTCGCGGTCACGACTCCGGTGATCGCGCATACAACGAATCGCGTGACGACACTTCTGGAGCAGACTCACGGCCTGGTTATTTGGATTGACCGTAAAAAAAAACATCGAGATTTCGACTGCAATGATCAACTCCTAGGTCGCTCTCCACGACGTGCCGCGTCAAAACCTCTTGACCCGGTGCGGCATTGTCCCTAGCGTGATCATGCGATGCAGCCTGACGGGTACGACTCGCTGACGGAGATGCCGACCAGCATCTCGCGCGCGACATCCGTAGTGCCGGCACTCGTATCGATTATCGCGCTCGGGCTCGAGGGATTAGGCGTGATTGGCCTCCTCCTTATTAGCCCCGGGTGCGGGTAGCCGATCCTGAACTGAACGAGTTCACGACCACTGGCCCCGCACCCCGCGCACCCCTCCGGGGTGGCGGGGCTTTTTGTTTTTTCCGAGAAGGAATCCACAAACCCCATGAGAAGCGATCCACTGAAGAAGGGCCCGAGTCGCGCACCCGCGCGCGCGATGCTCAAGGCCACCGGACTCACCGACGCCGACCTCGAGCGGCCGCTGATCGCCGTCGTCGGCAGTCACACCGACGTCATGCCGTGCAACATGCATCTGCGCGCGCTCGCCGAGGACGTGAAGCGCGGCGTGCGCGCGGCCGGCGGCACCCCGATCGAGTTCACCACGATCGCCGTGTCCGACGGCATAACGATGGGCACCGAGGGGATGCGAGCCTCGCTGGTCTCGCGCGAGGTGATCGCCGATTCGATCGAGCTCGTCGCGTTCGGGCACATGGTCGACGGCGTGGTCGTGCTCGTCGGCTGCGACAAGACCCTGCCGGCCGCCGCGATGGCGCTCGCCCGCCTCGACCTGCCCGGCCTCGTGTTCTACGGCGGGCCGATCCAGCCTGGTCGGTTTCGCGACCGGGACGTGACGATCCAGGACGTGTTCGAGGCCGTCGGCACCCACGCGCGCGGCGCGATGACCGACGGAGACCTGCGCGCGCTCGAGGATGCCGCGTGCCCCGGCGCCGGTGCGTGCGGCGGCCAGTTCACCGCGAACACGATGGCGACCGCGCTCGCGGTGCTCGGGTTGGCGGCGATCGGCGCGGGCGAGGTTCCCGCGACCGCGCCCGACAAGGCGCGGGTCGCGCGCGAGGCCGGTGAGATGGTGATGGCGCTCGTGCGCGACGGGCGCAACGCGCGCCAGTTCCTGACCCCGACCTCGCTGCGCAACGCGATCGCGTCGATCGCCGCGACCGGCGGCTCGACCAACGGCGTGTTGCACATGCTCGCGATCGCGCGCGAGGCCGGGCTGCCGCTCACGATCGACGAGTTCGATATGATCGCGGCGCGCACGCCGGTGATCGCCGACTTGAAGCCGGGTGGTCGCTTTGCCGCCGCCGACATGTTTGCCGCCGGTGGCATCGGGCTCCTCGTGCGCCGGATGCTCGACGCGAACCTCCTCGAGGACGCACCGACGGTCAGCGGCAAGACGCTGCGCGGCGAGGCCGAGGCGGCTCGCGAAGCCGAGGGCCAGCAGGTGATCGTCGCCGTCGAGGCGCCGATCAAGACGCGGGGCGGGTTCGCGATCCTGCGCGGCTCGCTGGCTCCCGATGGCTGCGTGGTGAAGCTCGCCGGCCACGATCGCGAGCTCCACGAGGGGCCGGCGCGCGTGTTCGAGAGCGAGGAGGCCGCGTACACCGCGGTCGCCGGCGGCACGATCGTCCCCGGCGACGTGATCGTGATCCGCAACGAGGGCCCGCGCGGCGGGCCCGGGATGCGGGAGATGCTCCAGGTCACCGGCGCGCTGGTCGGCGCCGGCCGCGTCGACGACGTCGCGCTCGTCACCGACGGTCGGTTCAGCGGCGCGACCCACGGGTTCATGGTCGGCCACGTCTGCCCCGAGGCGTCCGCCGGCGGACCGATCGACCTGCTCCGCACCGGCGATCGGATCCGGATCGACGTCGCCAACCGCCGGCTCGACGTACTCGAGGATCTCACCGGACGCCTCCCGGTGCAGCGACCGCAGCGACCGCTCGTCGGCGTGATGCAGAAGTACGCGGCCTCGGTCTCGAGTGCCTCCGAGGGCGCGATCACCTCGGACATCAAGGCGTGGAGGCTCACGTGACCGCTGCGCGCCGGCTCACCGGCGCGGAGATCCTGTGGGAAGCGCTCGTCGCCGAGGGCGTCGAGGTCGTGTTCGGGTATCCGGGCGGCGCGATCATGCCGGCGTACGACGCGATGCTGAAGTACACGGATCGGATCCGGCACGTGCTGGTCCGGCACGAACAGGGCGCCGCCCACATGGCCGACGGCTACGCGCGCGCGTCGGGCAAGGTCGGCGTCGCGCTCGCGACCAGCGGTCCGGGGGCCACGAACCTCGTCACCGGGATCGCGACCGCGATGATGGACTCGGTGCCGGTCGTGTTCATCACCGGCCAGGTGTCGTCGACGCTGCTCGGCAGCGATGCGTTCCAGGAGACCGACGTCACCGGCGTGACGCTACCGATCACGAAGCACAACTACCTGGTCACCCGCGTCGACGAGATCGCCTCGACGATCCGTGAAGCCTTCTTCCTCGCGCGCAGCGGTCGGCCCGGGCCGGTCCTCGTCGATCTGTGCAAGGACGCGCAGCAAGCGACCGGCACGTGGAGCCCGCCAACCGGCGCACCGACCTTGCCCGGCTACCGGCCGTCGTCCCACGCCCCCGACGAGTTGCTCGCGCGCGCCGCGGATCTCATCGATCGCGCGGAGCGTCCCGTCGTGCTCGCGGGCCACGGCATCGTCAAGGCCGGAGCCGGCGACCTCCTCCGCGCGTTCGTCGAGAAGGCGCACATCCCGGTGGCGGCGACGCTGCTCGGTCTCGGCGGGTTCCCGGCGACCCACCCGCTCGCGCTCGGCATGATGGGCATGCACGGCGAGGCGTGGGTCAACCACGCGATCCAGGAGGCCGACCTGTTGATCGCGCTCGGCATGCGGTTCGACGATCGCGTCACCGGCCGGCTCGCGACCTACGCGCCGAGCGCGCGCAAGATCCACGTCGAGATCGATCGCAGCGAGGTCGGCAAGAACGTCAAGGTCGATGTCGCGCTGCTCGACGATGTCGGCCGCGTGCTCGAGGCCCTCACGCCGCGGGTCGCCGCGCGCCAGCGCGCGCCGTGGCTCGCGCACATCGCCGCGATCAAGGGCGACAGCGCGGTGCGCGACATCCAGGGCCTGCCCGACGAGGGCCGGCTCTACGCGGCGCACGTGATCCACGATCTGTGGCGGCTCACCGAGGGCCGCGCGCTCGTGGTCACCGATGTCGGCCAGCACCAGATGTGGGCGGCGCAGTACTACAAGCACGACTACCCGCGGAAGCTCGTGACCTCTGGCGGGCTCGGCACGATGGGGTTCGCGCTGCCCGCCGCGATCGGTGCGCGGTTCGCGTGCCCCGACGAGGAGATCTGGGTGATCGCCGGCGACGGTGGCTTCCAGATGACCGCGTGCGAGCTATCGACCGCGGCGCAGGAGGGCGTGAAGGTCAACGTCGCGATCATCAACAACGGCTATCTCGGGATGGTCCGGCAGTGGCAGCAGTTCTTCTACGGCGGTCGCTACGCGGCGACGCCGATGCGCTCGCCAGACTTCGTGAAGCTCGCCGAGGCGCACGGCCTGACCGCGATGCGCGTGACCAGGCGCGCCGAGGTCGAGACCACGGTGCGCGCCGCGCAGGCGACGCCCGGCACCGTGGTGATCGACTTCCGCGTCGAGCAAGAGGACTCCGTCTACCCGATGGTGCCGAGCGGCGCGGATCTCGCCGAGATGATCCGCCGCCCCAACCCGACCAGCGCACTGGTCGAGACCGCCGAGGACCCCTGAGATGACCGCCACCCAGACCCACACGTTGATCGCGCGCGTCGAGGACAAGCCCGGCGTGCTCAACCGGATCGCGTCGCTGTTCCGGCGCCGCGGATTCAACATCACGTCGCTGACCGTCGGGCGCACCGCCGAGCCAGGCGTCTCGCGGCTGACATTGGTGATCGAGGCCGACGAGGACTGCGCGCGCCGGATCGAGGCCAACCTCTACAAGCTGGTCAACGTCCTGCTCGTCGAGGACGTCACGTTCTCGCCGTCGATCGCGCGCGAGCTCGCGCTCATCAAGGTCCGCGCCGGCGCC
>JBDTEH010000200.1:0-12478 GCA_039922635.1 Kofleriaceae bacterium
GTCCAGCAACTCCGGATCGTCGACCATGTCGCACTTGTTCATGAACACGACGATGAACGGCACGTTCACCTGGCGGGCGAGCAGGATGTGCTCGCGCGTCTGCGGCATCGGCCCATCGGCGGCAGAGACAACGAGAATCGCGCCGTCCATCTGCGCGGCGCCCGTGATCATGTTCTTCACGTAGTCGGCGTGGCCCGGGCAGTCGACGTGCGCGTAGTGGCGCTTGTCGGACTCGTACTCCACGTGCGCGGTCGCGATCGTGATGCCGCGCTCGCGCTCTTCCGGTGCCTTGTCGATCTGATCGAAGTTGACCTTCTGCGCCAACCCCTTCGTCGACTGGATCAAGGTGATCGCCGCCGTCAGCGTCGTCTTGCCATGATCGACGTGGCCGATCGTGCCGATGTTGACGTGGGGCTTGTTACGGACGAATTTCTCTTTCGACATTTCCCGATGTGTCCCTTGTTGCGCGTGTTGCGGACCGAGCCCTCTCCGAGAATTGAACTCGGGACCCCTTCCTTACCAAGGAAGTGCACTGCCACTGTGCTAAGAGGGCGAACTGTTCAGAATCAAATCAAAGCTAACGAGCGGGCGAAGGGACTCGAACCCTCGACAACCAGCTTGGAAGGCTGGAGCTCTACCAACTGAGCTACACCCGCGTTTGGATCTAAGGTCTCCTAGGTTCTCTTGGTTAGGCGAAGGTAGTGGTCGTGGAAGAAGGTGGATTTGAACCACCGTAGGCATAAGCCGGCAGATTTACAGTCTGCTCCCTTTGGCCGCTCGGGCATTCTTCCTAGAGGTTTCGGTGGCTGTGACTGGTGCTCCGAGCTGGCGGTGGGACTCGAACCCGCGACCTCCTGATTACAAGTCAGGTGCTCTACCGGTTGAGCTACGCCAGCTAAAGAAGGCACAGACGTATAAACGCACGGTTGCCACCCGTCAAGCGGGTGCGAGCAAACGCCCGTGCCACCCGCTCATTATATAGGTGTGGATCCCCGGCCCAGGTTCTGCGAAACCACGGCGGATGCGTCTGGTCGGGTTGCTGGTGTTCCTCGCGCTCGCCGCCTGCGGTCCATCCGCGGGTACTCCCGGACAACCCGCGCTGGTCGCGATGAGCCTCGGGACTCCCGCGGCGTTGACGCCGGGCACGACGATCCAGCTGGTGGCGACCGGGAGCTTCGAGGATGGCAGCTCGCGCGACGTGACCAGCCAGGCGAGCTGGAGCTCCGACCTGCCGGAAACGGCTTCGATCGATGCTGGCGGCCTGGTGACCGGGGAGTTGATCGGCGAGGCCACGATCGAAGCGACGATCGGAGACGTCCACGCACGGACGATCGTTGCGGTCGTGATGGGCGCGCTCGAGGCCGTCACCATCGAGCCCGGCCAGCTCGCGCTCGCCAAGGGCCAGCACCGCCCGCTGATCGCCTACGCGATGTACGCCGGCGCCGGCCAACCGGTCGAGGACGACAGCGCGACGTGGACGACGTCCGACGCGACGATCGCGGCGATCGACGATCCGGGGACCGTCGTCGCAACAGGCGTCGGCACGGCGACGATCACCGCGACGCTCGGCGCGTTCTCGGGCTCCGCGCAGATCACCGTCGGGCCGGCGGTGCTGGAGTCGCTCGCGATCGAGCCGGATCTGCCGCACCTCCCACTCGGACTCACGCTGCAGCTCGCCGCGACCGGCACGTTCACCGACGCGACGGCCGTCGATCCCTCGAGCGTGACGTGGGAGTCGAGCAACCCGGCGGCCGCGACGATCGCGGCGACCGGGCTGGTCACGCCGGTCGCGCTCGGCACGACCACGATCACCGCGCGGGTCGGCACCGTGTTCGCGACGACCGACCTCACGGTCACGGCCGCTTCGCTGGTCTCGATCGCGCTGACGCCGAACCCGGCGAGCGTCGTCCCCGGCGACACGATCGCGCTCGCCGCGACGGGGACGTTGTCGGATACGACGACGATCGTGCTCACTCAGAACCTGACGTGGTCGACGAGCGACGCGACCACCGCTACCGTGACGACCGCCGGGACCCGCGGCGTGGTCGGCGGCGTCGCGATCGGGGACGTCACGATCACCGCGACCGACGGCACGGTCAGCGGCACCGCGACCGTCCACGTGCTCGGCCTCGCGGTCGCCGCGATCGCGCCGGGGGATGGGCTCGCCGGCGTACGCGGTGCGACGCCGATCGTGATCGAGCTCGATCAGGCCGTGATGCCGGCCTCGCTGACCGCGCAGGCCACGAGCGGTGCGTGCACCGGCTCGCTCCAGCTCTCGAGCGACGGCTTCGCGACCTGCGTCGGGTTCACCTCGACGATGCCGGCGCTCGATGCGACGAACCGGATCGCGACGCTCGTGCCCGCGGCAGCGCTCACAGCGCTCGCGAGCTATCGCGTCCGCGTGCTCGGTAGCGTCGCGAACGCGGCCGGCGTCGCGATGGGCACCGATGTCACCCAGCCGACCGGCTTCACGATCGCGACCGACGGCGCGTGCGCGTCCTCGATCGTGATCAGTCAGGTCTACGGCGGCGGTGGCAACGCCGGCGCGACCTTTAGCGCCGACTTCGTCGAGCTCCACAACGCCGGTGCGACCGCCGCGAGCCTCGCGGGGATGTCCGTGCAGTACGCCTCGGCGCAGGGCACGACGTGGTCGATCGCCGCCCTGCCCTCGACCGTGCTGCCGGCGGGCGGGTTCTACCTGGTCCAGATGAGCGCGGCCGGGGCCATCGGTGCCACGCTCGCGCCGGATCTGGTCGCCACGCCGGCGATCGCGATGGGCGCGGTGGCCGGCAAGGTCGCGCTGGTCGCGAGCGCCGCGGCGTTGACCGGCACCTGCCCGCTCGCCGCGACGCTCGACTTCGTCGGCTATGGCACCGGCGCGAGTGGTGCGAGCTGCTTCGAGGGCGTGGCGGCCGCACCGACCGCGTCGGCGATCAGCGCGGATCAACGCGCGACCGGTGGCTGCATCGATCGCGAGAGCAGCTCGGACGACTTCGGCGCGGCAACCCCGGCCGCGCGATCGAGCGCGACCGCGCCGATCGCGTGCTCGTGCGTCGCGAACGCGACCGATACGGTGGCCGAGCTCGACTACTGCGACCTGCAGTTCCCCGCGAGCCTCACCCTCGCCGCGAACGCCACCGCGGCGGTCTATGGCCAGGTCTACGAGGCCGGCGTCACCGAGGCTGCCGATCCAGCCCCGGCGATCCGCGTCGAGCTCGGGCTCGGCGCGGGTGGCACCAGCCCGCTCGCCTCGCCGTTCACCTGGGTGCCGACCACCTACAACGTCCCGGCCGGCAACAACGACGAGTACCAGGGCATGCTCGCGGCCCCCGCCACCGCCGGCAGCTATAGCTACACGACGCGCGCGACCCGTGACGGCACCAACTGGACGTACTGCGACCTCGACGGCGCCGGCTCCAACCCCGGCTTGACGTTCGATCCCGCGCAGCTCGGCCAGCTCACCGTTAACTAGTTGGGCGGCATCACGAACGTACCGGCGCTGTCCTTCGCGAGTAGATCGACGATCTGGGCCGCCTGCTGCGCCGATCCCCGGCTCCAGGTCGTCTCGACCCCATACGCCTTCGCGAGCTCGACGTTCATGCGGTGGCCCTCGAGCGCCTTCGCGAGGTGCTCGCGGACCCGGTCGTGGACCTCGGCGATGTACTCGTCACGGGTCGCGGTGTCGATCCGCGCGGGGAACGGCGCGGTCACGGTGCTCCGCCACAGCTCCACGAAGATCTCGGACATCTGGTAGCCCGCCGCGGTCGCCCAGTATGCCTGATGGAAGCCGAGGCTCTCCTTCCACTTGTCGTACGCCTCGACCGCGAGCACCCGCTTGTGCTCGAGATCTGCGATCAGCGTGTCGTCGGGCAGCCGGACCGGCGCCTCGATGAACTTCTGGTGGGCGAGCTCGCCGCGGTAGTACGTCGCCATCGCGATGTAGTACGGGTCGTCGATGTGGGGAGCCCGCCGCCACTCTGCCACCGCGGCATCGAGCGCGATCTCGGCCTCGGGATAGCGGTGGGTCTGGATCAGGATGTAGCCGCGGCGGGCGAACACCTCGACCCGGTCCTGATAGGTCAGGTTGGGCCGGGCGATGATCTCGTCGAGCGTGGCGAGCGCCTCGGGCCAGTCCTCGTGGTCGCTCTGGAGCGCCGAGATATAGAGATGGCCGTCGATCGACTCGCGAGCGGCCGGGTAGGCCTTCACGAGCTCGCGCAGCGCGGCCAGCGTGCCGGCATAGTCGCCGCGGCCATCGAGGATCGCGGCGATGTTGAACAGCGAGATCGGGGCGTACTTGGACTCCGGGAACTCGGTGACGATGCGGCGGTAGAGCGAGATCGCCCGCTCGCCCTCCTTGGCCTTCGCGGCGGCGTTGGCCTGGGCGAACAGATCGGCGGTCGCGACGTGCTCGGCGACGACCTCGCCGCCGACGCCGCGGGTCGAGGCCGTGATCCGGATGATATCGAGGTCGATGACGCGCGGGTCCTTCGCCTCGCCGCCGGTCCTACCGATCCCGGCGGCCGGCGCGGACGGCGCGGATGGCTTGGCGCGAGCGAGATCGGCCGCCGGGGCCTCGCGAGTGGGCTGGACCGGGATCGTCGGCACGGGCGTGCGCGCCCCACACGCTGCGAGCACGACCACGACCACGGACAGCAAGCGCATACCTAGTTATGACGTATCAACCGCCCGATCGGTGTGGGTTCGTAGTCGGTTGGTTTCCCTTGACTGTTCCGCTGTCACACCGCTTTGCTACATCTGAAGTCGCATGAAGGTCGCGTTCACCTACAACCTCCGGTTGACCGATGTCCGCGAGACCGAAAAAGAAGCCGAGTACGACAGCGCCGAAACCGTCAACGCGATCGCGCAAGCGCTCGAGGCGGCCGGGCACGAAGTCGAAAAGGTAGAGGTCTCGAGCCCGGCATCCAACCTCCTCGAGCGCCTCGAGGCGATCGATCCGGACATCGTGTTCAACACCGCCGAGGGCGAGCGCGGCCGCATGCGCGAAGCGCTCTATCCGGCGCTGTTCGAGGAGCTCGGCATCCCGTACACGGGGTCCGACGCGTACACCAACGCGATCACGCTCGATAAGTGGCTCACCAAGCTGATGCTCCAGCGCTCCGGCGTCGAGACCGCACGGGGCGTGCTCGTCACGCTGCGCAACTACGAGCAGATCACCGAGCGCGGCGCCGGGCTCGCGTTCCCGGTGATCGTCAAGCCGAACCACGAGGGCTCGAGCAAGGGCATCTATAACGGCGCGCTCGGCTCCTCGGTGATCAAGGAGCCGCGCGACCTCGCCGCGGCGCTCAAGAGCGCGTTGCGCGCCTACCCCGATGGCGTGCTCGTCGAGGAGTACATCGACGGCAGCGATGTCGCGGTCGGCTATATCGAGGGCGTCGGCCACGACGACGGCCTGCTGACCCCGGTCGAGCTGGTCTACGCCGAGACCGAGTCGCGCGAGCGCTTCCACATCTACGACTACCGGTTGAAGAACGTCGAGCCGACGAAGGTCCAGTACCGCTGCCCGGCGAACCTGCCGCGCGACGTCGCGGCGCGCTTGCGCCAGATCTCGCACGAGGTCGTGCGGACGATCGGGATGCGCGACATGGCGCGGATGGACTACCGGATCACGCCGGAGGGTCGGATCTACCTGCTCGAGGTCAACGCGTTGCCCGCGCTCAACCAGGGCTCGTCGCTGTTCGCCGCGACCGCGCAGGTCGGGTTGACCTACCAGTCGACCATCCAGCAGATCCTCAACGCGGCGGCGATGCGCTCCGGTCTCGCGACCGCATCGCAGCTCAACATCACCCGCGCGCGCAGGGTCCAGCCGATCCGGGTCGGCTTCACGTACAACGTCAAGCGCACGCAGGCCGGCGACGATGAAGCCGAGTGGGATCCGCCGGAGACCATCATCGCGATCGCGAACGCGCTCGCGCGGCAAGGCCACATCGTCGTCCACCTCGAGGCCACGGCAGACTTGCCGCGCGTCCTCGCAGAAGCCGATGTCGACCTGATCTTCAACATCGCCGAGGGCGTCGAAGGCCGCAACCGCGAGGCTCAGGTCCCGGCGCTGTGCGAGCTGCTCGGCATCCCGTACACCGGCTCGGATTCGGCGACGCTCGCGATCGCGCTCGACAAGGCGCTCGGCAAGAAGGTGCTGCTCCAGCACGACATCTTGACGCCGAAGTTCCAGGTCATGGAGTCGCATCGCGAGCGCGTCGCCTCGGACATGAAGTATCCGCTGATCGTGAAGCCGAACGCCGAGGGCTCGAGCAAGGGCATCGGCTCGACGTCGGTGGTCGATAACGAGGAGCAGCTCCGCGACAAGGTCAAGGAGCTGATCGAGCGCTACCGCCAGCCCGCGCTGGTCGAGGAGTACATCACCGGGCGCGAGTTCACCGTCGGCCTGCTCGGCGATAAGCGCCCGCGCGTGCTGCCGCCGATGGAGATCAAGTTCAAGGAGAACGAGAACGCCGCGCGGCCGGTCTACGACTACGCGGTCAAGCAGGAGTGGGAGAAGTACGTCTCTTACGAGTGCCCCGCGAAGCTGACCGAGACCGAGCAGAAGGCGATGGAGAAGATCGCTCGCGCCACGTTCTGGGCCCTCGATTGCCGCGATGTCGCGCGGGTCGACATGCGGATGGACGCCGAGGGCCGGATCTACGTGCTCGAGGTCAATCCCCTGCCCGGCCTGACCCCGGACTACTCCGACCTCGTGCTGATCGCGAAGGCGTGCGGCATGGAGTACGACCAGCTGATCGCCGAGATCATGACCGGCGGCCTCCGCCGCATGCGCGACAAGCGCCGCGAAGAGCGCGAGCTCGAACGCGAGAAGGAAGCCGCGAGGGGCGCCGCGGCCGCCGCGCAGGCCGAGAAGGAGAAGGACAAGGCCAAGCGCGCCGCGAAGCTGGCGGAGACGAAGGCCGACAAGGCCGCGGCCGCCATCGCCAACGGTCACGCCAACGCCAACGCCAACGCCAACGCCAACGCCAACGGTCACGGCAACGGCAACGGCAACGGCAACGGCAACGGTCACGGCAACGGTCACGGCGACAGTGAGGTCGCGGCGCCGGTTCGCGTGAAGCGCGAGCGCTCCGAACCCGGGGCGGCGACTGGTGCCGGCGACAAGCACGAGCGCGCGAAGACGGACCCCGGCGGCGTGCCGGTGGCGCCGAACCCGACCGTCAACTGACCCGACCTCCTCCGCCACCGCGGTCGAGGCGCCGTCGCCCCACGTCGAACCGGCTCACGGGTGCGGGGCTAACGTCGGCGACGGCGCTTGCCTCGGTCACGCGGCGTCGGCTGCTTCGGTGCGTCGCGCGGCGTGCAGCCCGCAACGAGTAGCGCCTCGAGCGCGCCGATCCCGAGCAGCGCGAGCGGGAACCAGGTCACGACATCGAGGACCAGGATCTGCTCGAAGCCCCACGCGACCGGTAGCAGCGCCGCGGCCACCGCGACCCGGCGTGCGCGTCGGAACCGCCCCGCGAGCAAGCCCGCCGCGACCGCCTGGGTCGCCGCGACCACGACCAGCATCGCCGGCTGAGCCGACCGACGCACGACGGCGACGACGGCGAGCCCGACGACGACCACCAGCACGCCGATCAGCGCGCGGCGCGGTCCGCGCAGCTCCTGGCGGCGACGCGTGTTCTCGGGATTTGGTCGATGCATGGTGGGTCCGGTGCTAACACGCGAACTGCCATCGCGTAGCGCGCCAGGTGGTGGCGATCAGCCCGATCAGCGACCCGAGCGCGACCCGAGCCCGAGGCCGGGCCAGCCACTCTCGGGGGGCCGGGGCCGAGCTATGCTCACCGGGCATGAAGGTCGCGACCCGCATCACCGTGGCCACCGCCGTGGTCGTGATGATCGCGACCTCGATCTACGCGGCGTTCGACCTGCGCGGCCGTACCGCCGAGCGCCGCGCCACCCTCGAGCGAGAGGCGCGCGCGGTCGCGAGCACGCTGCGCGCGACGTTCGAGGTCAACCCGAGCGCGTTTCGCGCGCCCAGCGATGCACAGCTCGAGATCATGTCGGTGCGGACCGGCGGCTGGCGGATCACGGTGCTGCCGCGCGAGCGCGCGCTCGATCCCGCGCCCGGGCCGAACGCCTCGGCCGCGCAGCTCCAGCTCTTGCAGACGATGACCGACCTGCCGTCACTGTGCTCGTCGAGTCCCGCGACGTGCGCGGGCGTACGAGGCACCCGCTACTTCTACGCGATGCCGCTGCGCGCCAGCCAGAGCACCGACACGCCGCCGGCGATCCTCGGCATGATCGAGATCAGCCGGCCGTCCGACGTGCTGTCGGTGACCCACGACGAGCTGTTCAGCGCGATCGTGCTCGTCGCGTTCATCGTGGTCATCACGACCCTCGTCGTCGGTTTGGTCGCGAGCCGGTTCGTGAGCCGGCCGATCACGAAGCTGTTGTCGGGCATCGACGACGTCGCGAAGGGCGATCTCTCGCACGTGCTGCTGTCCGAGCGCGACGACGAGATCGGCCAGATCGCGACGCGGTTCAACGACATGACGTTCTCCCTGCGCGAGTCCCGCGGCGAGACCCAGCGCCAGAACGAGGCCAAGCTCGCGCTCGAACAACGTCTCGGCCAGACCGAGAAGCTCGCGACGATCGGCCAGCTCGCGGCAGAGATCGCGCACGAGGTCGGGACGCCGCTCAACGTGATCGCGGGCCGAGCCCGCTCGATCCAGAAGAAGTCGCGCGATCACGAAGCGGTCGAAAAGAACGCCGAGATCGTCGCCGAACAAACCGCGCGAATCACGCGCATCATCCAGCGCCTGCTCGACTTCACGCGCCGCAAGGTCGGCACCGCGGGCAAGCAAGAGGTCAACGTCAACGAGCTCACGCTGCTGACGATGGAGCTGCTCGCCTCGCAGTTCTCGAGCGCGAAGGTCCGGACCCGGCTCGAGCGCGCCGAGGGGTTGCCACGGGTCTCCGGGGATCAGGACCGGCTGCAGCAGGTCATGATCAACCTGCTGCTCAACGCCGTCCAGGCGATGCCCGAGGGCGGCTCGCTCGTGGTCGAGACCGCGCTCGTGCGCCGCACCCGCCCCGGTCTCGAGGACGGCGCCGAGCAGCGGTTCGTCTCGTTCTGGGTGCGCGACACCGGCGTCGGCGTGCCCGAGGACATCCGCGAGAAGATCTTCGATCCGTTCTACACGACCAAGGAAGGCCAGGGCGGCACCGGCCTGGGCCTCGCGGTGTGCTCGGGCATCGTCAAGGAGCACGACGGCTGGATCGAGATCGAATCGAACCCCGACGGCGGCACGATCTTTCGGGTGTTCCTGCCGGCCTAGCTGTGGCGGTGAAGCGCCGACCGCGTGGCGCTACTTCGGCGCGGCCGCGGCCTTCTTGGCGTCGACGCACTTCTTGTACGCGTCGCAGTCCGCGGCGGTCTGCGCGCAGCCGGTCTCGAGCGCGATCAGCTGATACGTCGTCTCGGTCGCGCCGGCTTCGGCCTTGGTGCAGAAGTCGATGATCGTGGGCTTGGCGTCCTCGGGCGCGCCGCCGCACTGCATCTCGAGCTTCGCGTACTTCTCGCACGCGGCCGAGCCGGGCTTGTTCGTCGCCGCCGCGACCAGCTCGCCGACGTGCTTGTTCTGCGCATCGGTGAGCTGGTCGGCGCAGGCCTCGAGCTTCTGCTTGGTGGCGATGCAGCGCAGCGCCTCGGCCGACCACTTGTCCTCGGTGCAGGCCTGGATCGTCGCCTGCTTGAGCGGCCCGAGCGAGGCGTCGAGATCCTGCTTGATCCGTTCGACCTCGGCGGACGGCGCGCGGCCCTTCGCACTCTCGTCGATGCCGGCGTGGGCGGCGTGATCGATCGCGGCGGTCAGCACGGTGGTGCAGTCACCGGCAGGAGGGGGCGGTACGCGTTGCTCCGCCGCCGGGTCCTTCTTGCAACCCACCGCGAAGACCAGGGCGAGCGCGAGGCAGGACTTCATCCACGCGACGATAACACTCAGTCGGCGTCGTCTATCTCGCCGGCCATGCCGCCGTAGCCGTCACCGCCATACTGCGCGGCGCTGCCGGCGAGCTTGGTGACCTGCGCATCGGTCGAAGGGTCGAGCTCGGTGCCGCGGTTGCGCAGCTGCATCGCCGCCGCCGCCCGCTCCGTCGCGTCCGCGCTCGGATCGTTGACGATCTGGGTCAGCGTCGTATCGACCTCAGGGCCGCCGTTGTACGACGACGAGATCGCGGTCTGCGCGACGCTCGGGTCGGGGTCGCGCATCAACGTCGCGAGCTGCTGGCTCGCGCGCGGATCATCGAGCTGCGCGAGGCCCGAGATCGCCGCGCTGCGCTGCTCGGGCTTGCCACTCCGCGACGCATCGAGCAGCGCGTCCTGCGCGCGCTCCGTGCCGACCTGCCCGAGCGCCATCAGCGCGCTCTGCGCGACGCTCGCGTCCCCGTCCTTGGCCATCCGGATCAGGCTCTCCATCGACTTGTCGTCGGGGTTCTGCACGAGCGAGTTGATCGCCGCGATCCGGACCTGCGGTTGCTTCGAGTCGAGCGCGCGACCGAGCAGTTGCTGGGCCTCCGGGGTGCCGAGGTTGGTGAGCGCGTAGACCGCCTGGGCCGCGGCGCTCGGATCCGTGCCGGAGAGGAGGTCCTGCGCGAGCCGCACCCCATCGGGCGAACCCGCGTTGACCAGCTGGTTCATAACCTGCGCCTTGATCTCGGGGTTCGATTGCGCCGCCGACAACAACGCGGCCTTCACGGTCTCGGTCATGCCCGTGTTGCCGAGCGTCATCGCGGCGGTCTGGGCGAGGTTCTTATCCTTGCCGGTCAGCGCCGCGAGCAGCGCGCCGCGTGCGTCCTCGGTGTTGAGCCGGCCGAGCACGCCGGCGGCGTACTGGGCCTCGTCGCGCCGGCCCGAGAACAGCGAATCTGCCAGCATCTGGCCGACCGTCGCATCGCTGGGGTGCGCGCGCGCGACCAGCTCGAGCGATTGCACGCGCGACATGCCGTGGGTCTTGCCCGCGATGTCGACCAGCGCGGTGAACGCCGCCGGCGTGCCGGAATCGGCGAGCATACGCATCGCATCGGCCTTCTCGGTGCGCGAGCCCTTGTTCGCGAGATCGATCGCGACCGCGATCGCGTCGGGATTACCGGACTTGAGCAGGCGGGGCAGCGCCGAACGCTTGTCGGCGCTCGTCCCTTGCTTGACGACGCTGAGTAACGCCTGGTCGACATCCTCGCCCTGCAGCTGCTGGAGCTGGTCGAGCGCACCGGTCAGCTGGGCGCGGTCCGAGAGCGCCGCCTCGATCAACAACTCGCGCGCCTGGGCGCCCCCGAGGTTCGCGAGGGTCGAGGCCGCCGCGGTGGCGGCCTGGCGATCACCCGTCTTCAAGATATCACCGAGCATCGCGATCGCCTTGTCGCCGCCGACCTCGCCGAGCGCCGCCACCGCCGCGAACCGGGTCTGCCGCGAGCCGGCCAGCGCCGCCTCCTTCAGGACCGGTAGCGCATCCTCGCCGGCGTGTGCGAGTGCGGCGAGCGCCGCCGCCACGACCTCGGGATCGCCGGTGCGCACGATCGTCGACAGCTTGGCGAGCATGGCTTCGTCGATCGTGTCGATCCCTGCGAGCGCCGCCGCCGCGATCCGGCTATCGGGCGAATCGACGAGCGTGCGCAGCGCCGCCGCCGCGGCCGGTGACCGCGCGTTCCCGAGCGCATACACCGCGGCGTTCGAGGACTGGACGTCACCGCCCGCGTTGACCAGGGCGATCAGCTTCGCGACCGCACCGTCGGTGCCCATCGCTCCGAGCGCCGCGATCGCCGTGGTCTGGGCCGGGTCGCCGGCCTTGCTCGCGACCTGGAGCAACGTGGTCTCCGCCCGCGCGCTCTGGGTCGCACCGAGCGCGGACAGCGCGGCGGTGCGCACCTGCGGACGCTCGTCGGCGGTCGCCTCGATCACGAGGTCGATCGCGTGCTGCGTGCCGATCTGGCCGTACGCGCCGAGCACTGCCTCGGCCACGCCCCTGCGCGGATCGGTCAACAGGGCCTGGAGGTTGTCGACCGCGTCGTCGTCGCCGACCGCGCCGAGCTTCTCGCACAGTAGCTGGACGTCGCGGACCGATCGCGCCGCCAAGATCCGATCGACGAGATCGTGCTGCGAGATACCGATCGCCTCGGGTGCGACGTGGATGGGCCGGCGCAGCGCGAACGGCACGGTACCCGAGCGTCCCGTCACGGCGACGGCCGGCTCGTTGCGGGCCCCGCCGCGATGTGCGCTGACCACGCCATAGCCGGCGATGGCGGCAAACAGGGCACACGACAGTTTCCAGCGGGTCAGAGTGGTCAAGCGCGCTCCTTCAAAGGCTCTGTGTCGAACGAACGCCCCGCCGTAACGATCCATTCGACCTTCGAGGCGTCCCACGATCTGCGAGCGGACGCTCGAACTGTCGGACGTTCGCCGACACCGTGGTTTCGTGATCGAGCCTGCAGCCGGGGCCCGGTCGCACCGAATCTC
>JBDTEH010000201.1:0-21283 GCA_039922635.1 Kofleriaceae bacterium
AGGAGGAGCCCGGCAAAGAGCGCGTCAACAAGAAGCGCACGCTCCAGCTCCTCGAGACCGGCGCGACGAAGCTCGCGACTGGCTGTCCGTTCTGTATGACGATGATCACCGACGGGATCAAGGAGCAAGGACGGGACGGCGATCTCGAGAACCTCGACGTCGCCGAGTTGCTCGACCGCGCGATCGAGTACCGCCCTACCTAGGTCGCTCGTGATGCTGCAAGAGCGCTCGACCTGGTCCGCGATCGGCGCGGGGACCGACGGTCAGGTCAATGCACTAACGGTCGACGGCTCAGCGATCGTCATTGGAGGATCGTTCCAGTCGCCGTTCAGTACGCTCGCGCGATTCGACAACGGCACGTGGAGCACGCTGCCCGGTGGACTCGAGGCACTGACGCAGCGCCCACGGTGACGAACCTCGCCGTCGCACAAGATGGCGTGTACGTCGTCGGGCACTTCGACATCGCCGGTGGAGTTCCGGCCTCGAACATCGCTTGCTGGTCTGGCGCAACTACTACCGCGTTGACGAGCCCTGGTGACGATCCTCTCGGCATCAACGGTGAGGTGCGCGCCCTACTCGTCGATTCCGGCGCCGACGGAGTAATCGCTGCGGGTCGTTTTCTCACCGCTGGCAACGCGCTCGTTAACAACGTCGCCCGGTTTGTTCGAGGGATGTCTGGACTTCTCGATGATGAAATCAAAAATATCGACATCCATCTGCTCGTCGAAGCGAACGACAAGGGTGCGCTCAGCCTCGGCATGAAGGCCTTCGGCATCTCGGCGGCGAAGCACATCAATGCGCTCGTCAGCGCGGCGCCCGCAAGCGCCGTCGCGGCTCGGTGTTCACGGATCGCTATCACGCGACCGTGCTGGCGAATCCGCGGCAGGTACGCAACTGCATCTCGTACGTGCTCAACAACTGGCACCACCACGGCGCCGATCGCGACAAGCTCAGGCGGCCCTGGAAGATCGATCCCTATGCGAGTGGGATCTACTTCGATGGGTGGAAGGAACGCGAGAACAGGCCGTACTTCGAGACGCCCTCGGGCTACTTCGGCCCTCTCGTCGCATGGCCTCGGACCTACCTCCTGTCCACTGGCTGGCGGCGCCACGGCCTCATCGGTATCGACGAGGTCCCCGGCGGCGACGACGACTGAGCTCACAAGGGCTGGTTGGGCCGATCGACTGCATCACGGTTGGTGGTCGCTCAGCGGACGACCGCGCCAGTTCGCTGCGATGTCAACTCGACGCTCTCGCCGAAGCGCGACGTGTAGACATGATGGCCGATCGGCGTCAGGCCGTCGCGGTCAGCGCGTCGGCGAGCACCGAGACCAGGCGGTCGAGCTCGTCCTTGGTCGAGATGAACGGCGGCGCGAGCTGGATCGTGTCGCCGCCGAACCGGACATAGATGCCCTTGTCGAGGCACTTCATCGCGATCTCGAACGGGCGCTTCGCGGGCTCGCCCTTGATCGGATCGATCGTGAAGCCGGCGGCGAGCCCGAAGTTGCGGATGTCGAGCACGTGCTTGGTGCCCTTGAGGCCGTGCACGAGCTGCTCGAAGTGCGGCGCGAGCTCCTTGACGCGGCCGACCGCATTGTCGGTGACCAGCAGGTCGAGCGCGGCGACACCGGCGGCACACGTGACCGGGTGGGCCGAGTACGTGTAGCCGTGCGCGAGCTCGACGGCGTAGTCGGGGCCGCCGGCGGCCATGAACGCGTCATAGATGTGCTTGGACGCCACGACGCCGCCGAGCGGCTGGACGCCGTTGGTGACCTGCTTCGCGAAGTTGAGGAGGTCGGGCGTGACGCCGAACGCCTCGGCGCCGGTGTACGCGCCCATCCGGCCGAACCCGGTGATGACCTCGTCGAAGATCAGCAAGATCTGGTTCGCGGTGCAGATCTCGCGCAGCTTCTGGAGGTAGCCCTTCGGCGGCGGGATGACGCCGGCGGATCCCGCCATCGGCTCGACGATCACCGCGGCGATGTTCGACGCGTCATGCAGCGCGATCAGGTCGGTGAGCCGGCCGGCGAGCTCGGCGCCCCACGCCTCGTCCTGGGACATGCCACGCGTGAACGAGCCGGTCTTCTGGGTGTGCGGCAGGTGATCGGCCTCGACCGCGGGACCGTAGACCTTGCGGTTACCGCCGATGCCGCCGACGGAGATGCCGCCGAAGTTGACGCCGTGATAGCCCTTCTCGCGGCCGATCAACTTGGTCTTCGTGCCCTGCCCTTTCGCCCGCCAGTAGGCGCGCGCGATCTTGAGCGACGTATCCGCCGCCTCCGAGCCCGAGCCGCAGAACATGACGTAGTCGAGGCCGGCCGGCGTGAGCTCCTTGATCTTGTTCGCGAGCGCGAACGAGGCCGGGTGACCGAACTGGAACGCGGGCGCGTAGTCGAGCGTCGCGACCTGCTTCTGCACGGCCTCGACGATCTCCTTGCGGCCGTGGCCGAGCCCGCTGCACCACAGGCCGGAGAGCCCGTCGAACACCTTCTTGCCGTGCGGATCGATGTAGTACGCGCCCTCGGCGGCGACGAACATGCGCGGGTGCGCCTTGAACTCGCGGTTGCCGGTAAACGGCATCCAGTGCGCGTCGAGCCACGCGGCTTCGGTATTCACTTTCATCGGTTCCTTCATAGATTGAACGTCCCGCGGCGCACGAACTGGCCGCGGCCTTTCTTGGTCTTGCCGACCCAGTGGTCATTCTTCACGATCAGCTCGCCGCGCGACAACACGTGCGATGGCGAGCCCGGGACCGTACGGCCCTCGAACGGCGAGTAATCGATCCGCATGTGCAGCGTGTTCACGCCGAGCGTCTTCGCGCGCTTCGGATCCCACACGACGACATCGGCATCGGCGCCGACCGCGAGCGTGCCCTTCTTGCCGTACATGCCGAAGATCTTCGCCGGCGCCGTCGAGGTGATCTCGACGAACCGGTTCATCGAGATCTTGCCCTGCGTGACGCCCTCCCACAGCAGGTGCAGCCGGGTCTCGACGCCCGGCATACCGTTCGGGATCTTCGAGAAGTCGTTCCTGCCGAGCTCCTTCTGATCCTTCATGCAGAACGGGCAGTGATCGGTCGCGACGACCGAGAGGTCGTAGTTGCGCAGGCCGCGCCACAGATGGTCCTGGTGGTGCTTCTGGCGCAGCGCCGGCGTCGCGACATAGCCGGCGCCCTTGAACTCGTTGCCAGGCTCGCCGCGCAGGTGATCTTCGTCGAGGAACAGGTACTGCGGGCAGGTCTCGGCGTACACCGGCAGGCCGCGGTCGCGCGCCTCCATCACGCGCTCGAGCGCGCGCTGCGCCGACAGGTGGACCATGTAGACCGGGACCTTCGCCATCTCGGCGAGCGCGATCGCGCGCTCGGTGCCGGTCGCCTCCGCGATCTCGGGCCGCGTCAACGCGTGATAGACCGGTGCGGTGTGGCCCTCGGCCAGGGCGCGCTGGATCAACACGTCGAGCGGCAGGCCGATCTCGGCGTGCATCGTGATCAGGGCCCCGAGCTCGCCGGCGCGCAGCATCGCCTTGAAGATCTGCTGATCGTCGACGAGGAACACGCCCGGGTAGGCCATGAACATCTTGAACGAGGTCACGCCCTCCTGGACGAGCCGGCCCATCTCCTCGAGCGTGCCGGCGTTCGCCTCCGTCATGATCATGTGGAAGCCGTAATCGATCGCGGCCTTGCCCTCGGCCTTGCCGTGCCACGCATCGAGGCCGGCGCGCAGCGAGGAGCCCTTGGCCTGGATCGCGAAGTCGACGATCGTCGTCGTGCCACCGTGCGCGGCGGCGACCGTGCCGGTCTCGAAGTCATCCGACGCGGTGGTGCCGCCGAACGGCATCTCCATGTGGGTGTGGCAGTCGATGCCGCCGGGGATCACGTACTGGCCGGTCGCGTCGATCGACTGATCGGGCTTGCCGAGCTCCGTACCCGGTTGGACCAGCGCGACGACCTTGCCGCCGTCGATCCACACGTCCGCCGCGAACGTATCGCTCGCGGTGACGACCGTGCCGCCCTGGATCAGCGTGCGCGCCATCAGCGGTCCTCCGTCAGGATCCCGTACGAGTCCGGACGGCGGTCGCGGAAGAACTGCCAGGTCCGGCGGACCTCCTCGATCATGTCCATGTCGAGCGTCGCGGTGACGAGCTCGTCGTGGTCCTCGCTCGCACACGCGAGGATCTGGCCGCGCGGATCGCAGAAGTACGAGTTGCCGTAGAACTTGCCGATGTTCCAGGGCGCCTCGGTGCCGACGCGGTTGATCGCGCCGACGAAGTAACCGTTCGCGACCGCGTGCGCCGGTTGCTCGAGCTTCCACAGGTACTGCGACAGCCCCGCGACCGTGGCCGACGGGTTGTAGACGATCTCGGCGCCGTTGAGGCCGAGCGCGCGGGCGCCCTCGGGGAAGTGGCGGTCGTAGCAGATGTACACGCCGATCCGCGCGTAGCGGGTCTGGAACGTCGGATAGCCGAGGTTGCCCGGCCGGAAGAAGTACTTCTCCCAGAACCCGCTGGTCTGCGGGATGTGGTTCTTGCGGTACTTGCCGAGGTACGAGCCGTCGGCGTCGATCACCGCGGCGGTGTTGTAGTAGACGCCGGCCATCTCGCGCTCGTAGACCGGGACGACGATCACCATCTTGTACTGCTTCGCGAGCGGCGCGAGCTTGTCGACCGTCGGGCCCGGCACCGCCTCGGCGGCGTCGTACCAGCGCTTGTCCTGGCCCGGGCAGAAGTACGGCCCGTTGAAGATCTCCTGCAGGCACAGGATCTGGACGCCCTTCTTGCCGGCGTCGTGGATCATCGGCAGGTGCTTCTCGAGCATCGCCGCTTGGACCTCGGCGACCGACTTCGACTCGTCGTTGATCGGGTTGCTCGCCTGGATCAGCCCCGAGAGGACCTGGCGGCTCATCAGTTCGTCACCAGCGTCGAGGTTTCCTTCGCGATGTCGCCGTTCCAGGTCTCGACATCTTTCGACCGCGGGCCGCTGCGCTTCGCTTCCTTGGCCTCGCGCGAGGCCTTCTGGCGATCGACGAGGTCGTGGTGGGTCGTGAAGTACGGCAGGCTCTTGCCGATGAGCTCGCGCAGGTTCGTGAACTGGTGGTCGGTCATGAACTTCGAGAGCTCGTCCTTGAGCTCGGTGATGATCTCGTAGCCGCGCAGCATCGCGCCGGTGCACACCTGCACGGTCGAAGCGCCGAGCAAGAAGAACTGCGCCGCATCGAAGCCGGTCTCGATGCCGCCGATGCCGCTGATCTGGACGCCCGGGTTCGCGCGCGCGACCTCCATGACCTGGCGCAGCGCGATCGGGCGCACGGCCTGGCCGCTGTAGCCGCCGGGAACGCTGTGGCCCTCGACGGTCGGCATCGGCCGCAGCGTCTTGAGATCGATGCCCGACACGCTGAGGATCGTGTTGATCATCGCGATGCCATCGGCGCCGCCCTTGAGCGCGCTCGCCGCCGGCACCGTCGGATTGCCGACGTTCGGCGTCATCTTGGCCCACACCGGCAGCTTCGCGACCGCCTTGACCCAGCCACACACCTCCTCGACGATGTCGGGGTTCTCGCCCATCGCCATGCCCATCTTGCGCTCCGGCAAGCCGTGCGGGCACGACAGGTTGAGCTCGAAGCCGTCGACGCCGGTCTGCTGGACCTCCTGGACGATCTGCTGCCAGGCCTCCTTGCGGTACTCCTCCATGATCGAGGCGACCAGGATCTTGTGCGGGTAGTTCTTCTTGAGCTGGCGCAGGTCGTCGAGCCAATCGGCGTACGGGCGATCACTGATCAGCTCGATGTTCTGGAAGCCGATCACTTCCTCGCTCGACCGGCCGCGCAGCTTCGCGTAGCGCGGCGCCGTGTTGATCACCTTGCTCGCGTCGAGCGAGAACGTCTTGCACACCATGCCGCCCCAGCCGAGATCGTAGCTGCGGGCGATCACCTTGCCGTTGGTACCTGGTGGGCCCGAGCCCAGCAGGAAGGGATTCTCGAACTTCATACCGTTGACGGTGATAGAGAGGTCGGTCACGCGGGCCCTCGCAAGGTTTGGGGAAACGGGTGTCGTACCACTGGGTCCGATTCGACTTCAACGTCGTTCTCGCCCGTGGTACGGACGGATTCATGGCAACGCAGATCACTCACTGGATCGATGGCAAGAGCTACGAGCGCGTCGCGGAGCGCAGCGGCGACGTGTTCGACCCCGCGACCGGGGCGGTCCAGGCCAAGGTCGCGTTCGCGACTCCCGCGATCGTCGACGAGGCGGTCGAGTCCGCGTGGCGTGCCTCGCAGACGTGGCGTCACATCTCGCTCGCGAAGCGCACCAAGGTGATGTTCGCGTTCCGCCAGCTCGTCGACAAGCACGCCAGCGAGCTCGCGCGCCTGCTCACGGCCGAGCACGGCAAGGTCACCGCGGACGCCAACGGCGAGGTCCAGCGCGGGCTCGAGGTGATCGAGTTCGCGTGCGGCATCGCGGACCTCCAGAAGGGCGAGTTCAGCGAGAACGTCTCGACCGAGGTCGACACGTACTCGATCCGCCAGCCGCTCGGCGTGGTCGCCGGCATCACGCCGTTCAACTTCCCGGCGATGGTCCCGATGTGGATGTTCCCGATCGCGATCGCGTGCGGCAACACGTTCGTGTTGAAGCCGAGCGAGCGCGACCCCTCGGCCGCGAACTTCATGGCGCAGCTGCTGCGCGATGCCGGCCTGCCGCCCGGCGTGTTCAACGTCGTCCACGGCGACAAGGTCGCCGTCGATCGACTGCTCGAGCATCCGAAGGTCGCGGCGGTGTCGTTCGTCGGCTCGACGCCGATCGCGCAGTACATCTACGAGACCGGCACCCGGCACGGCAAGCGCGTCCAGGCGCTTGGCGGCGCGAAGAACCACATGATCGTGCTGCCCGATGCCGACATGGAGCTCGCGGCGGACGCGGCGGTGTCGGCGGGTTACGGCTCGGCCGGCGAGCGCTGCATGGCGATCTCGATGCTGGTCGGCGTCGGCAACGCGGCCGACAAGCTCGTGCCGCTGCTCCAGGAGCGGATCGCGAAGCTCAAGGTCGGCAACGGCGCCGATCCGGCCTCGGAGATGGGCCCGCTCGTCACCAAGCAGCACCTCGACAAGGTGCGCGGCTACGTCGATGCCGGCGTGACCGAAGGCGCGACGCTGGTCGCGGATGGCCGCGGGCTCGCGGTCGGCAACGGCAACGGGTTCTTCCTCGGGCCGTGCCTGTTCGACCACGTCACGCCGGCGATGACGATCTACAAGGACGAGATCTTCGGTCCGGTGCTGTCGATCACGCGCGTCGCGAGCTACGACGAGGCGATCACGCTCGTGAACAAGAACCCGTACGCGAACGGCGTCGCGATCTTCACGAACGACGGCGGCGCGGCGCGCAAGTTCCAGCACGACGTCGAGGTCGGCATGGTCGGCATCAACGTGCCGATTCCGGTGCCGATGGCGTACTACTCGTTCGGCGGCTGGAAGGCGTCGCTGTTCGGCGACCTCCACATCTACGGTCCGGACGGCGTCCAGTTCTACACCCGCACGAAGGCCGTGACCTCGCGGTGGCCCGATCCGCGCCATCGTGGCGTCGATCTGGGATTTCCGCAAAATCGATGAGAGCCGCCGCTCTCATCTTGATCGCCGGGTGCGGGTTCGCGCCCGCGCAGAGCGCGACCGACGCACCCGCCGGCGCCGCGGGTGACGCCAACCGCGATGGCTCCGTGGCGGACGCGCGCGAGCCTCACGACGCTCGCGTGGTCATGGATGCGGCGCTGCCGGCGCCGTTCGATCCAGCGCTGTGCCCCGCGGACTACACGAACAACACGATCTCGGCGTCGCCGAACACGCGCTACAAGATCCTGACCGACATGGCGACGTTCAAGTCCCAGAGCGACGAGTGCAACGCGGATCATCCGAGCTGGACGCACCTGGTCGTGCTCGACACCGTGCTCGAGGCCCAGCAGATCCACGCGCACCTCGACGGCAACTTTTACTACGTGGGCGCGGTGCAGCCCCCCGGTCAGGCGACGCCGGCGACCGGTTGGTTGCAGCTCACCGGCGCGCCGGTGCCGGCCGCGCTGTGGCAGGCGTCCCAGCCGAACGACAACGGCGGCGCCGAGGACAACGAGCAGAACTTCGCCGCCGTCGACGATTCGACCGGCCTCATCAACGACGTGGACGGCGCGTATCAGTATCAAGCAGTGTGCGAGTGCGACGGCCAGGCGATCAGCGCAGCCGCGCTCGCGGCGCTCGCTCAATAGCGGCCCTCGCGAGCGCTACGTCCCGGTACCGGTGCGGTGGATCCGGATCGTGAAGCTCGAGGGCGAGTCCTCGACCTGCCTGGGGGCCTCGGTGGTGTGCGTGCGCGCGGGCCCGGGCGCCACCACCGCCAACAGGGCGTGCGCGCGCTCGCGGACCTCGGTAGCGGTCGGCCGCGCGGTGGGCTCGGGCGCGACCATGTCGTCGACCAGCGCGGCGAGCTCGGCAGGCACGCCCGGCGCGATCGCGGCCACCGTGTCGCCTTCGCGCAGCATCGCGCCGGTCAGCGCGCGAAACGCGACGAGTCCGAGATCGTGCACGTCGCCACTGGGCTCGGCGGCGAGGTTGGAGTCATGCGCCACGACATCGCCCCAGCCCCGCACCGAGTACGGCACCCGGCGTTGCGGCGTCCTCACGATCGAGGCATCGGTGAGCCGGTTGTGGATGACGCCGCGCGCGTGGGCGTGCGCGAGCACGTCGGCGGCCGCCTCCACCATCTCGACGAGCTCGACGAGCGCGAGTGGCTCCACCGCGACCAGCTCCGCGACCGTGTCACCCGGGATCAACTCGAGCGCGACCCACGGCCGCTTGTCCGCGAGCACGCCGCACTCGTAGACGCGCGGCACGCCGGGGTGCGAGAGCGCCTCGAGCACGCACGCCTCGCGCAGGATCTGGACCGCGAGCGCGCGCATGTACGCCTGCGCCGGGTGCATGACCTTCACCGCCGCGCGGCGCGGCAGCACGAGGTGGGTGCCCGCGTAGACCAGGCCGGTGTCCTCGCTGCGCAGCTCGCGCTCGATCTGATAGTCGCCAACGCGTGCGCCCTCCGCGAAGCGCGCGCGGGTGTCGGTGCGATGACGTGCCACCGCCTCTAGTTTGTCACGCGTAGCGCATCAGGGCCCCATACAACCCGCCGGAGATGCCGAATCCTACAAACCACGACCAGTGGTAGATCGGGCGCATCGGCTCCCAGAACGCGCCCAACAGGGCGATTCCGAACCCGGCGACCGTCGCGACCACCGCGTGGGCGTTCCAGCCCCCGCGATAGCGGTAGGTGCCTGTCGGTCTGTAGAGATCGGCCAGCACGAGCTCGCGCTTGCGGATCAGCCAGTAGTCGACGATCAGCACGCCCGCGACCGAGCCGAGCGCGGCGCCGTAGCCGCCGAGCCAACCGTTGATGTAGCGCTTGCCGTCCGCGATCAGCTCCCACGGCATCATCGCGATCCCGAGCACGCCGGTGATCAAGCCGCCGCGCTTGAAGTCGATGCGCTTGGGGAACACGTTCGCGAAGTCGTTCGCCGGCGACACCACGTTCGCGGCGATGTTGACAGCGAGCGTCGCGACGACCGCGGTGAACATCGCGATCGCGACCACGAGCTTCGAGCTGAACGCGGCCGAGAGGTCGATCGGATCGAACACCGGGTGACCGAAGATCAACGAGGTCGCCGACGTGATGACGATCGCCATCGCGGCGAACACGGTCATCGTGCTGGGCAGCGCGATGGTCTGGCCGATCATCTGCTCGCGCTGCGACCTGCCGTAGCGGGTGAAGTCCGGCATGTTGAGCGACAGCGTCGACCAGAACGCGATCGTCGCGGTCAACGATGGGACCCACACGCTCCACACCGAGCCTTCGCCAGCGTACGACGTGCGCGCGAGCAACGGCCCGAACCCACCGGCGCGATCGACCGCCCACCACACCAGGACGCCGGTCATCACGAGTACGTACGGCGCGGCGAACCGCTCGATCCTGCGCAGCAGGTCCATGCCGCGGAAGATCACCGCGATGTTGAGCAGCCAGAACAGCCCGAACGCGACCCACTGGGAGTTCGGGAACGCGCCGCCGTGGTTGTTCCACGCGGGATGGCTGAGCCCGAACAGATCGTGCCAACCCGGCCACACCGCCGTGAAGAACGCCTGCAGCGCCGCACCGCCGAACCACGTGTTGATGCCGAACCAGCCACACGCGACGATCGCGCGCAGCAACGCGGGGAGGTTCGCGCCGGAGGTGCCGTACGCGGCGCGCGCGTAGACCGGGAACGGGATGCCGTACTTGGTGCCGGGATGCGAGTTGAGCAGGATCGGCGCGAGCACGATCAGGTTGCCGAGCACGATCGCGGTGAGCGCCTGCCACCACGCCATGCCCGCCGCGATCATCCCCGACGCGAGCGTGTAGGTCGGGATGCAGTGGGCCATCGAGATCCACAGCGCCGAGTAATCCCACGTGTTCCACGTCCGGTCCTTGATCGCGACCGGCGCGAGGTCATGGTTGTAGAGCGGCGAGGACGCGAGCTCCTCGGGAGCGCTCAGCTCGACCCTGCCATCCGCGTGCTCGATGACCTCGCTACCGCTACCCTGCGTCACGGCGCGAACCTAGTAGATTCCGGTCCCTGAAGCGAGGGTTCGTCCCGGCCACGCCGAGCGTGTTTCGCGGCCACGCCGAGCGTGTTTCGCGGGATGAAGGCTAGCGCGGGACGGGACATCATCGGTATCGTGGGGCCGTGACAACGCGAACTTCGATCAAGACGAGCGAGGTGGTGAAGCGGACGGCCGCGATCGCGGCGGAGGTCGCCGCCAAGCACGCAGCGGAGGTCGACCGCGAGAGTCGGTTCCCGCGCGAGACGTTCGAGGCGCTCAAGCAGGCCAAGCTGCTCGCGACCGCGGTGCCCAAGGCGTTTGGCGGCCAAGGCCTCGGCATGTTCGAGCTCGGCCATCAATGCGCCGCGCTCGCCCAGGGCTGTGGCAGCTCGGCGATGGTGCTCGCGATGCACCACATCCAGGTCGCGTGCATCGCGCGCCACGGCGCCGGCACGCCGTACTTCGACGCGTACCTGCGCGACCACCTGGTCGCCCAGCAGGACGTCGTCGCCTCGATCACCTCGGAGAACGGCACGTTCGGCGATACCCGCAGCTCGATCTGCGCGGTCGAGGTCGCCGGTGACAAGATGTCGCTGGTCAAGGACGCGACCACCGTGTCGTATGGCCAGCACGCCGACGCGCAGCTCGTGACGTGCCGGCGCGTCCCCGATGCCGCGAACAGCGATCAGGTGCTCGTGTTGTTCGAGAAGGGCCAGTACACGCTCGAGCAGAACGGCGTGTGGGACACGATGGGCATGCGCGGCACGTGCAGCCCGGGCGCGAAGTTCTCGGGCCACGGTGCCGCCGCGCAGATCGTGCCCGGCAGCTTCGCGAAGTCGTCGTCGGAGACGATGGTGCCGTACTCGCACATCCTGTGGTCGGCGCTGTGGTACGGCATCGCGGCCGACGCGCTCGGCAAGGCCGCACAGTTCGTGCGAGCCGAGGCCCGCAAGAAGCCCGGCACCGTGCCCGACAAGGCCGTCCGCCTCGCGAAGGCGATGGTCGATCTGCAGAGCATGCGCCACAACTGGGAGACCTGCGCCATCGAGTTCGACGAGCTCGGCGACGCGCGCGACGAGCTCGACGGCATGGGCTGGGCGCTCAAGATGAACCAGCTCAAGATGAGCCAGTCCGAGATCGCGCCCAAGCTCGTCCACGAGGCGCTCCAGATCATCGGCATCATGGCCTACAAGAACGACTCGAAGTTCTCGGTCGGCCGCCAGTACCGCGACGTGCTGTCCGCGGCGCTCATGGTCTCGAACGAGCGCATCGCGGGCAAGAGCGCCTCGATGCTCCTCGTGTTCAAGGATGACTGAATGCCAGCGACCGACTACGACGCGTTGAAGTTCCACCAGGGCCTGGTCGACGCGGGCCTGATCATCCCGGTCGGCGTGCAAGGCGCGTTCGGCCGCAACCACGTGTTCGAGCGCGTGCTCGAGGGCTTCGACCGGGCGGTCACCCGGCTCGCCAAAGACGACGGCGCGGAGTACTTCGTGTTCCCGCCGATCATCGACCGCAAGGTGCTGGAGAAGACCGACTACATGGACTCGTTCCCGCACCTCGCGGGTACGGTCCACAGCTTCATGGGCAAGGAGCTCGACGCGCGCAAGCTGTCCGAGCGGATCCACGCCGGCGAGCCGTGGGGACCCGAGATGACCATCACCGGCGTGACGCTCAACCCGGCCGCCTGCTATCCGGTCTATCCGAGCTTCGCCGGTACCGTGCCGAGCCAGGGCCGGCTGGTCACGATGTTCAACTGGGTCTATCGCCACGAGCCCTCGCCGGAGCCGACCCGGATGCAGGCGTTCCGCGTGCGCGAGTTCGTGCGCTGCGGCACGCCCGATCAGGTCGTGCAGTGGCGCGACATGTGGTTGCAGCGCGGCCTCGGCCTGCTCGAGTCGCTCGGCCTACCGGCGCAGTCGGATGTCGCGTCCGATCCATTCTTCGGCAAGGGCGGCAAGATGCTCGCGCAGAGCCAGAAGGAGCAGAAGCTCAAGTTCGAGGTGCTCGTGCCGGTGATCTCGAAGGACAAGCCGACCGCGTGCTGCTCGTTCAACTTCCACGAGTCGCACTTCGGCGACGCGTTCGGGATCCAGACCCCCGACGGCAACGTCGCGAACACCGCGTGCCTGGGCTTCGGGCTCGAGCGCTGCGTGATGGCGCTGTTCCAGCAGCACGGGTTCGATCCAGGCGGCTGGCCGAGCGCGGTGAGCGCGGTGCTCTGGCCGTCGTGACCAGGCTCGACGTCCTCGGGCTCGACGCGGCGACGTACCAGCGCCACGCGCTGCACGCCGAACACCAGGTGTGGGTCGAGAAGAACTGCTACGTCGACGTGTGGATCGAGCTGGTCCACGCGGTCGGCTGCGAGCCGCTCGCGGTGCTGCCGTTCGTCGCCGCGCTCGACTTCGAGGGCGACCAGTGGACGTTCTTCAAGCCCCCGCACGACGAGCTCCGCGAGCTGTTCGGGCTCGATACCCAGGAGCTCAACTGCTGGCGGCCGCTGCTCGAGCATGCCGAGGAGCACCTCGCCGCCGGCAAGCTGATCTCGACCGAGGCCGATGCGTGGTGGCTCCCCGACACCTCGGGCACCGACTATCGGCGCCAGCACACCAAGTCGACGATCGTGCTCGCCGACCTCGATGTCGCGGCGCGCCGGCTCGGCTACTTCCACAACGCCGGCTACTTCATGCTCGAGGGCGAGGACTTCGCGCGGACGTTCCGGCTCGACGTCCCGCCCGATCCGGCATTCATGCCGTTCTTCGCCGAATTCGTCCGCCTCGATCGCAAGGTCGTCCGCCCGCCGGACGAGCTCCGCGCGCTGTCGAAGCCGCTGCTCGGCAAGCACCTCGCGCGCCGCCCCGCCGACAACCCGGTGCGCCGGTTCGCCGCACGGTTCGCGCGCGACCTGCCCGACCTCCAGGCGCGCGGGCTCGAGCACTACCACGCGTGGGCGTTCGCGACCGTGCGCCAGCTCGGCGCCGCCGCGGAGCTGATGGCGCGCTACCTGGAATGGCTCGGCGGCCAGCCGGTCGAGGCGGTCACCGCGTACGACGCGATCTCCCAGGGCGCCAAGACGTTCATCCTGAAGGCCGCGCGCGCGGTCCACAGCAAGAAGCCGTTCGATCCCTCGGCGACGTTCGACGAGTGGGCGACCGCGTGGGACACCGCGATGCGGGTTCTGGCACAATCGCTGTGATGGCGTTGCGCGTCGGGATCGATCTCGTTCAGGTCAGCCGGATCGCGGCGTCGCTCGAGTCGTTCGGCGAGCGCTTCCTCGCGCGCGTGTTCACGCCCGGCGAGCTCGCGTACGCGCGCACCCGGCCCGAGAGCCTGGCGTCGCGGTTCGCCGCCAAAGAGGCGGTCAAGAAGGCGCTGGAGCTCGACGGCGTCGGCTGGACCGAGATCGAGGTCGTGCGGCGCGCCAGCGGCGCGTGCGACGTGCAGCTCCACGGTGCCGCGCGCGCCGCGGCCGATCGGCTCGGCGCAGAGCTCGCGCTCTCGATGAGCCACGAAGGAGATTTCGCGACCGCGATGGTGGTCGCGAGATGTGAGGACCATGAGTGATACCGCAGCGAAGATCCGCAACATCCTGAAAGAGCACGGCCGGCTGACCAAGGACGCCGATGCGCTCGCCGCCGACGCCGACCTCTACCAAGCCGGCATGACCTCGCACGCGAGCGTCAACGTCATGCTCGCGCTCGAGGGCGAGTTCGACGTCGAGTTCCCCGACGCGATGCTCAAGCGCAGCTCGTTCGAGAGCATCGCCGCGATCGGCACCGTGATCACCGAGCTCGTCACGGCGAAGTAGATGGGCGACGTGACCACGGCCACGTGGGAAGCGACGTCATGACGCGGATCCGGCTCGAGCACGGCTGGGAGGTCGCGATCGCCTCCGCCGGCTCGCACGCCGATCCGAGCGACCTCGCGGGCCTGGCGTGGCGGCCCGCGAAGGTCCCCGGGACGATCGCGAGTGCGCTCGGCGAGGACCGCGACTGCGACGGTGACGACGTGTGGTGGCGCGCACCGCTGGGCGCCGAGCTCACGGCCGGCTGCGTGCTCGGGTTCGATGGCATCGCGACCTTGTGGGATGCCTGGGTCGATGGCGTGCATGTCGCCTCGGGCGAGTCGATGTGGGCGCGCGCCGAGGTCCGGCTCGAGCACGTCGCGAGGCAGCTCGTGATCCGCTGCCGCTCGCTGACCGCGGAGCTCGCCAAGAAGCGGCCGCGGCCGCGCTGGAAGGTGCCGATGCTCGAGCAGCAGCAGCTGCGCTGGATCCGCACCACCCTGCTCGGCCGCACGCCGGGATGGTCGCCACCGTGTCCCGCGGTCGGGCCGTGGCGGCCGGTGTGGCTCGAGCAACGCGTGCACGAGCTCGGCGACGTCCGGATCGCGGCGCGCGTGGTGGGCGACACCGGTGCGGTCGAGGTCAGCCTCGGCGCGGTCCCGCTCGCCGATCGGATCAGCGTGATCGTCGAGCGCGGCGAGCAGCGCGCGACCGCGGAGCTCGGGCACACCGCGGAGGGCTGGAGCGGGGTCGTGACGCTCGCCGACGTCGTGCGGTGGTGGCCGCACACCCACGGCGAGCCCGCGCTGTACGCGGTCGCGCTCGCCATCCACCACGGCGCGCACCGCGATCGCGTCGAGCTCGGCCGGATCGGCTTTCGCACGCTCGAGGTCGAGGGCTACCAGGTCCGCGTCAACGGCGTGCCGGTGTTCTGTCGCGGTGCGTGCTGGACGCCGCTCGACGCGCGCGCGCTGTCCGCGACCCCGGCGCAGTACGACGCGGCCGTCGCGCAGCTGTGCGCGGCCGGCATGAACATGGTCCGGATCGGCGGCACGATGACGTACGAGGACGACGCGCTGTACGACGCGCTCGACGCGCGCGGCGTGCTGCTCTGGCACGACCTGATGTTCGCCAACATGGACTACCCCGAGGACGCGACGTTCGTCGCGACCGTGCGCGCGGAGGTCGATGCCGAGATCGCGCGGATCGCCTCGCGGCCGTCGCTCGCGATCGTGTGCGGCAACAGCGAGGGCGAGCAGCAGGCCGCGATGTGGGGCGCGCCACGCGAGCGCTGGGCGCCCCCGCTGTTCCACACGATCCTCCCCGAGGTCGTGCACGCGCGCGCGCCCGGCGTCGCGTACGTCCCGTCCTCGGCGACCTCCGACCTCGGCGACGGCGGCGGCGAGTTCCCGCACGCGTCGAACGCCGGGCCGTCGTCGTACTACGGCGTGGGCGCGTACCTCCGGCCGCTCGAAGATGCGCGCCGCGCCGAGGTCGTGTTCGCCTCGGAGTGCCTCGCGTTCGCGAACATCCCGGCCCCGAGCGGCCTGCCCGGCGACGGCGTGCGCGCGCACCACGCGCTGTGGAAGCGCCGCGCACCGCGTGATCTCGGCGCCGGCTGGGACTTCGATGATGTCCGCGATCACTACGTGAAGCTGCTATTCGGCGTCGATCCGGTCCAGCTCCGCGCGTTCGATCACGAGCGCTACCTCGAGCTCGGCCGCCACGCGACCGGCGAGGTCATGGCGCGAACGTTCGGCGAGTGGCGGCGCGCGCGCTCGGTCACGCGCGGCGGGCTGGTGTGGTTTCTGCGCGACCTGTGGCCGGGCGCCGGCTGGGGCGTCGTCGATGCGCACGGCCGCCCGAAGCTTGCCTGGTATGCGCTCCGCCGTGCGCTCGCACCGGTGGCCCTCGCGATCAGCGACGAGGGCACCAACGGGCTCGCCGTCCACGTCGTCAACGACGGCGCGGCCGAGGTGACACGCGTGCTCGAGCTCGTGCTGTGGCGCGGCGATGCCGAGGTCGGCCGCGGCAGCCGCGAGGTCGCGGTGCCGGCGCGCGGCGCGATCGAGCTCGGCGCGAACGCGCTGTTCGATGGCTTCTTCGACCTGTCGTACGCGTACCGGTTCGGGCCACCGGGCGTGCACGTGATCCACGCGCGGTTCGGCGAGGCCGAGCAGTTCTGGTTCCCCGCCGGGCTGAGCGCGGCACGCGGCCTCGACGTCGGGCTGTCCGCGCAGCTCGACGGTGACGTGTTGACCGTCAGCGCGCAGCGCTTCGCGCAGTTCGTCACGATCGACGCGCCCGGCTGGCTGCCGAGCGACGACGGCTTTCACCTCGCGCCGGGCCAGCGCCGCGCGATCGCGATGACGCACACCGGCGGCCCGATCAAGCCCGGCACGATCACCGCGATCAACGCCGAGGCGACCGCGAAGATCGTGACGAGCACGTGAGCTCCGCGCTCAGGCCGGCGTGCGCGGCCGGAGCTTCAGGAACGGCGCTTCGATCAAGGTGTGGCTGACGAGCGCGAGCACGAAGCTCGCGACCGCGATCGAGAGCGTCCACACCACGTCCATCACGATCGGATGCGAACCCGTGTGCTGGAGGATCCAGCCCCGCGCGAAGTACTGGATCGCGACGTTGATCGGCGCGTGGAACACGTACATCGCGTAGCTATACCGACCGACCGTGCACAACACCGGGAGCTCGAGCACGCGCAGCCCGCGCGCGCGGCGCGGCTCCGCGAGCTCGGCCACGACCACGCCGAACACCACGGCGAGGAGCGTGTATCCGATGGTCTGGATCTCGGGATTGAACCGGCTCAGCCCGTGCGCGTGCACCGCCACGATCGCCATGCCCGCGACCGCGATCGCCGCCGCGCGCCGCCGCGCGCGCACGTAGCGCGGGCCCAGGCTGGCGCGGGCGGCCACCGCCACGAGCGCACCGATCGCGAGCGCGTCGACCCGCGAGATCGTCGCCGAGTACATCCACGCGCGATCGACCCCCGCGAACAAGAACGCGATGCGCGCGACCAGCGAGCTCGCCACCAGGGCGACGCAGACGATCACGAACGTGCGCAGCCGCAACTTGCGCACCAGCACCGGCCACGACAGATAGAACTGCTCCTCGACCGCGAGCGACCAGAAGTGACCCATCCCGTTGATCGGGCCCTGGACCAAATCCGACCAGTTCGAGAGGTACAGCCAGTACCAGATCTGGGTCGAGAACCCGACCGCGACCGCGGGCAAGACCAGCGGCAGCACCAGGAACCGGCCGATCAGGAACACGTAGTAGAGGGGAAAGATCCGCAGCGCGCGCCGCGCGTAGAACGTACGCAACGCGCGCGGCTTGTCGCGACCATCGAGCAGGAGCCCGGTGATCAGGAACCCCGACAGCACGAAGAACAGCTGGACCCCGATCCAGCCGCTATCGGTGATCGCGGTCCACACCCGCGCGATCAGCGTGTCGTTCGCTTCGTTGATGCTCGTGTTGTGGACGATCACGACCAGGATCGCGATCGCCCGCAGGCCATCGAGCCCGGGGATATAGCGCGGTGGTCGCTCGGTCATCGGACCCGGTGCAGGGCGGCCGCAACCTCGTCGGCGAGCACGTCCTGAGACCACCGGGGGGTGAACGTGTGGTCGGGGCCCTCGATCACGCGCAGCACGAACCCTGCACGCTCGAGGCGAGGCCACAGCTCGCCGATCGTCTTCTGCAAGTAGGGCAACGCCGGATCGGTCGAGCAGACCACGAGCGTGGTCTGGATCCCGCCCGCGACCGCCGCGACGAACCGGGCCGCACGATCGCTATGGAGCGGGCGGCCGAGCCGACGCGCCGCGTGTTCGGCGGCCACCCTCGCCTGGCCGCGCGTGCGCGACCACAGCGACCGCGCGAGCCGGCGCAGGTCGACCTGTCCGGTGAGCAGCTTCTTCCACTTGCCCGCGTCGCGCACCGAGCTGCGATACCGCTCGGTATCCTCGGCCGCCTGGTACGCGAACAGATCCGCCGCACCGGGGTTGATCGGGATCATCGCCGCGATCGACTCGCCTTCGATCGCCGCCTCCATCGCGTAGAACCCACCCGAACACAGCCCCGCGAGCACGATGACTCGTGCGCCGGCCTCGCGGCACCACGCGACGAGTGACCTGACGTCCGGCGCCAGCGTGTCGCCGTAGACGATCCGCTCGTCGTGGCCGGGCTGGGCCGGGCTATCTCCCAGGCCGGACGCATCCGCGCGCACGACCAGCGCACCCTCGGCCGCGCACCGCCTCGCGATCGTCACGTACATCCGGTTCGGTCCAACCCGGCGAACGGCACCGGCGTTCAGCAAGATCAGCGCGCGTCGCGGTCGCGGTTCCGCGGCCGGGCGCGACACGATCGCGGCGAGTCCGCCGATCGCGAGCGGCTGCTCGAGGATCGGGCCGATGCGGGCCTCGTGCACCTCGGGCACCTCGCGCACCTCGCGCACCTCGGGCACCTCGCGCACCTCGCGCACCTCGCGCACCTCGCGCAGCTCGGACATCTCGCGCAGCTCGGGCAGCTCGGGCACCTCGGTTCCGGGGCCCGCGCTCCCGCGCGTCGTTCCCTCACTCCACGCGGTGGTCTGCGCCAGCACGGTCGCGACGATCTGTTCGGGGATCTCCGCCTTGTGGGCATCGGCGATCATGTCGACGTAGCCCGGGAGGCTCGCGTGCACCACCTCGGACCCGAGCGCGCGCAGGTGCGCGAGCCAGGCCTGGCTCGCCGCCATGTCGGAACGATCGATGACGCACACCCTCGGGGCGGGCGGGCGCTCGAGCTTGTGGAGCTCGATCGCGGTGAGCTCGTCGCGCGTCGCCGCCGTCATCGCGAAGCCGAGGATCTCGTCGCCGTCGAAGGTCCGAGCGCCGGCTGGAGCCGCGGGCAGACCGAGCGCCGCCTGCAGCGCTCGCATCTCGCGCAGCCACTTCCGTCCCGAGACCACCGGCACGATCGCGATCAGGCCATCGAGATCGCCGCGCTCGGTCGCGACCAGCGTGGCGAGCAAGGCGCCGAGCCGGACGCCGGCGAGGACCACCCGGCTCGCACCAGCGGCACGGGCTGCGTCGACGGCCGCCGAGATGCTCGCGCACCATGCCGCGACGCGCTGCGGGTCGAGATCATCGCCCGAGCTGTCGCCCGTGCCGTCGAGATCGATCCGCCACGCCGCGATCCCAGCGGCGGCCGCGCGCAGCGCGAGGTGCCGCAGCGAGCGATGTGCGCCGAGCGCTTCGTGCCCGAATGGCGGCACGATCACGAGCGCCATACCGCCGGCGGCCGCGCCTCCGGAGGCCACGTGGTGCCACGCGAACCAGGCGCGCGCGCCGTCACCGAGGTAGAGCGCCTCCACGAGCGGAGCGGTGGTAGCCGCGTGATAACGTCGCGCGCTATCGGAGCGAGCTCGGGTGGCGGACGGCATGCCTCAGGAACCCTTCATGCTTGGCGGAGTGTCCGGACTCGCAGTCGGCGATTGGACCACACCAACGATCGCGATCGTGCTCCACGGGCGTGAAATGTCGAGCGCCGATCTGGCGCCGTTTGCGACCGCCATGCGCGACACCGCCTTGTGGCTGTTCGCCGACGCACCACTGGTTTCGGAGCCCCGCGGCCGGACCTGGTGGCCGACCGATTCGGAGGCCCGGATCCGAGCGCTCGCGTCGGGTCCGATGGACCTGTCGGCGATGGATCCCGCGGGCCGCAGCGCAGCGCGCCGCGGCCTGGGCGCACTCCTCGCGGCACTTCCGGCAGATCGGCCGATCGTGCTCGCCGGGTTCTCGCAGGGCGGCATGCTCGCGATGGACTACGCGCTGCACGCCGCCGAAGCCGGGACCCGCGCCCCGACCGCGCTCGCGCTGTTATCGTCGACCCGGATCGCGCTCGCGGACTGGACCGCCCGCGCCGCCGCGCTCGCCGGCCGGCGCGTCCTGGTCGCGCACGGCCGCGCGGATCGCGAGCTCGCGTTCGAAGCGGGCGAGGCGCTCCGCGACTTCGCGATCGCCGCGGGCGCGGACGTGACCTGGCTGCCGTTCGAAGGTGGCCACGAGCTGCCGTTCGTGGTGTGGCGCGCGCTCAAGAAGCTCGTGCGCTCGTGCTAGCAGGCTGCTGAGAAAGCTCTTATCGCGACCAAGCACGTACGTGGCGCTCGCACGTACCCCGCTGCGCTTGCGCGGCCGGGAACAGCCGATGGCTCTCGCGGTACAACAGGCCGTAGATCGAGGTCGCCGACACTCGATCCCGGCAGAACTCGGTGCCAGAGCGGAACGCGTCCTCGGAAGCCGGCGCTTTTCCCAGGGTCATGCGCCGTAGCAGATCAAAGGCGCTCGATCGCGGCAATCAAAAAACACCAAATTCCTAGAGCAGCGATCGGTTTGATGGCTCGTAGGACCGATCGGCTAGCCGCGTCGAACCTCCTCGCTGCAGGCTCGTGACAGAGGCTTGCGTCGACACCGCTCGCGTCGGGCGTCACCACATCGACTCGCGGCCACGCACGCCGAACGCGCGGCCGCAGCAGCGCTCCGGAGGGTCGGTTGCGCGCGCCGTTGCCGACGACGCTGCGGGTTTGTGGACAGCCGCGCCCGAACCAACGTTCCACGCGAGGCGACGCTCCTCACCATCGACTTTTGTCCGGTGGCCGGACATCGAGGATTGGCCGACGAGAAATCGTTCTGTCGCGGGTATTCATGTCGCTTTTTCCTTGACGACCCGCAGGGTGCTCGCGCGCCATCACCGACGGGGAGTCTCGAGTTCTTCGTCGAGTACGCCTTGCCGTTCGCGAGGCGTGACGATCATGCTCGAGATCGATCTTCGTCGGTCGCGGGCGTTTCGTGAGCTTCGAGCGGAGCCCAGAGCCTGCGAAATCTCGGTGGTAGATAGAGGGTGCGCGT
>JBDTEH010000202.1:0-4889 GCA_039922635.1 Kofleriaceae bacterium
TCCGGCTCGGCGGCCTCACCGATCTAGATCCCGCGACCGTCCCGTTGCCGATCGGCACGGAGGTCACCACCCGGGTCGACCGCGACGGCCGTCCGCAAGGCGCGTACGGCCGGGTCACTCGCCACGACGGCGAGCGCGTCGAGGTCGCGTTCCTCGACGACGCGCGCGCGACCTACCTGCGCGTCGAGGTCGCGCCGCGCAAGCTCGGCATCGCCCGCTACGCGCAGCGCCGCGCGGCCGCGTGGGACGAGCTGCGTCCGTGCATCGCGATCGACACCGTCGTCGGCTCGCGCGCCTGGGGGCTCGCGCGCGAGGACTCCGACGAAGATCACCGCGGCGTGTTCGTACTGCCGTTGTCGTGGACCACCGGCCTCGTCGATCCGCCGGTCGATCTGATCTCGGCCGATGGCTCGTACCAGTACTGGGAGCTCGGCAAGGCCGTGCGCCAGGCGCTGCGCGCCGATCCCAACACGCTCGAGATGCTGTTCGGCGGCGCGACGGTCGTCGATCCGATCGGCGCGCACTTCGTCGAGATGCGCGCGGGCTTCCTGTCGCAGGAGATCTACGGCAGCTTCGGTCGCTACGCGCTCTCGCAGCTCGATCGGTTCGAGCACAACCAGCGGCTCGCCGATCACCGCGCGGTCGTGATCGGGTGGCTCCGCGACAATCCGACCCTCGGGATCGATGCCGCCGCCGAGCGGCTCGCTGATGTCGCGCACGTCGAAGCGCCGTCGCGCCGCGATGCCGTGCTGCGCGCCCGCGATTACCTCAAGCAGCTATATCGCTCGATGTACGACCAGGGCTTGATCGCCGCGAATGACTGGGTGTCGCTGCGCGTCGCCGCGAAGCACGAGCTCCCGTTGCCGCGCGACCTGCGCCCGAAGAACGCCTACAACCTGATCCGCCTGCTCGATCTCGCGATCCGCTGGCTGTCCGGAGAGCCGCCCGACGTGCGCGTGCCGGACCGGCTGCGCCCGACGCTGCTCGCGATCAAGGCCGGCGAGATGGCGATCGATGGGGTGATGGAGCTCGCGCGCTCGCTGACGCCCAAGCTCGAGGAAGCGCGCGAGCGGAGTCCGCTACCCCGCCGCGGCGATGTCGCGGCCGCCGATCGCGTGTTGCGCGAGGCCCGCGCCGAGGCCGCCCGGCGCGCGGTCACGCTCGCGCCGGGACCGTGGGGCGAGCACGCGCCCGAAGCCCCCGACGCGCACTTCGACGACGAATAGCGCCATGGTCGACCCGTGGAGCGTCCTCTCCGAGGCTCAAGCGCACCGGCGAGCGCCAGGTCGGGGACGACGAGCGCGGCTTACTTCTTCGAGAGCACCGGCACGCCGTGGTCGTCCTTGACCTCGAGCTCGTCGCCGTCCTTGCACGAGCCCGAGATGGTCTTGCCGGCCTTGGCGTCCGTGCCCTTGATCGTGCCCGCGGCGATCGACGTCGTCGTGTGAGCGCCGACGCTCTGGTTCGAGGTGTTGCCGCTCTCGACCGTGAAGTCGAAGCCGGTGTCGTTGTGGATCCGGCAGCTGGCCCAGCTCGGGGCCGCGGCGAGAGTGGTTCCGGCGGCGATCACGATCGCGATTAGCATCTTCATGGTCGTACGAGCCGCGAGCCCGGGCCCGGTCGCATGAAAAAGTGCTACGCCAGGTCCCATGGAGTTACGGACCGGGCTCGAATTGACCTCGCGCGTGACCACGGCCGGCGAGCTCCAGCTCGCGGTGATCGAGGCGCCGGTGCCGGCTCCCGGTCCTGACGAGCTCGTCGTGGGTATCCAGGCGGCGGCGCTCAACCCTTCGGATCTGGCATTGTTGCTCGGTCCGGCCGATCTGTCGACGCTGCGCGCGGACGGCGACGTGACGACGGCGACGATTCCACCGGCGCGGCTGGTCCACCTGGCCGCGCGGCTCGATCAGGCGATGCGGGTCGGCAACGAGGGCGCGGGCGTCGTCGTGGACGCCGGCACGAACGCGCGGTCGCTGATCGGCAAGACGGTGAGCGCCGCGGCCGGGGCGATGTTCTCGCAATTCCGCGTGCTGAAGGCGAGCGAGGTCGTCACGCTGCCCGAGGGCACGACCGCCGAGCAGGGTGCGTCGCTGTTCGTCAATCCATTCACGACGCTATGCATGCTCGAGACCATGCGCCGCGAGGGCCACACCGCGATCGTGCACACCGCGGCCGCCTCGAACCTCGGCCAGATGCTGGTCAAGCTGTGCAAGCAGGATGGCATCGGCCTGGTCAACATCGTGCGTAGCGCGGACCACGTGAAGCTGCTCGAGCAGCTCGGCGCGGCGCACGTCGTCGACTCGACGTCACCGTCGTTCATGACCGACCTCGTCGAGGCGATCGCCGCGACCAAGGCCACGATCGCGTTCGACGCGGTCGGCGGCGGCACGCTCGCGAGCCAGATCTTGACCGCGATGGAGCTCGCGGCCAACCGCACGACGACCACGTACAGCCGCTATGGCTCCTCGACGCACAAGCAGGTCTATATCTACGGCTCGCTCGACTTCCATCCGACGGTGCTCGACCGCAGTTTCGGCCTCACGTGGGGCGTCGGCGGCTGGCTGTTGATGCCGGCGCTCGCGAAGCTCGGCGCGGAGGTCGCGAGGTTACGCACGCGCGTGCTCGCCGAGTTGACCACGACGTTCGCGAGCCATTACACCGCCACGATCTCGCTGCGCGACGCGATCCGGCCCGACGTGATCCTGCGCTACGCCAAGCGCGCGACCGGCGAGAAGTACCTCGTCGATCCAAGCCGACCGAGCTAGCCGAGCCCGGCCGAGCCAGCCGAGCCAGCCGAGCCAGTCGACCCCGTGAACGCGACCCCGTAACCCGGCCGCTCACATCTCGTTCTGCTTGTACGAGAACCGCGCGGTGACATCGCCGCGCTTGGCCTTGCCGATCGAGATCTTCAGGGTCTTGGTGCCGAGCGTCGGGTGCCACGCCTCGAGCGTGTAGTCGCCGACCGGTAGATCCTTGATCTCGAACCTGCCTTGCGCGTCGGTGACCGCGAAGTACGGCGAGTCGTTGACGACGACGTACGCCTTCATCCACCCGTGCACGTCGCACTGCAGGCCGACCACGTCGCCGGGCTTCGCGGCGGATGGATCGAGGGACAGGGCGCCGGCGTTCGGCGCCATCGCCTTGTTGAACAGATCCTTGCCGACGAGCGTGCCGTGCACGTTGTGGAACGTGTGGTCGGAGTTCTTGATCGCGAGCTTGCCGCCGGCGACCAGCCCGACGACCCGTGGCGTGTACATGCAGTCCTGCTGGTCGATCACGACGGGAGCCGCGGGAGCGTCGTGGTGGCCGGTCGTCCCGTTCTTGATCCGCACCAGGACGTCGCGCAGCTTGCCCTTGGTCACCACGACCGCCTCGTCGGTCCGACCGTTCGAGCACTTGGGGTCGGCGTCGCGCACGAGCACCGGCTGGGTCGGGGCCTCCCCCTCGAACAGGACCGTCCCTTTGACCGAACCGGCCCATCCGAGCGACGAAACGCAGAGCAGCGCGAAGGGCAGCTTCATGAGCTGTATTATGCTCGCGCCGTGGCCGATCTGCCCGTGACGTTGGGCGCGATGGAGGCGGTGCCGCCCGGCATCCGTTATCGCGTTCGCGACGTGCTCGCGGATCTGCCGGTCCAGGGCGGTGCGCTCGATGGCGTGCGAGCCGAGCGGTTGGCGCGCTTGCTCGACGACGGCGAACCTTGGTTGGGCGCCGATCCGTCGCTCGCGGACATCGGCTACTGGATGATCCAGCCGCACCAGGCGGTCGAGTTGCGCCGGCGCGGCTGCACGTGGCTGACGAGGTTTCCGTCGGTGCAGACCTCGGCCAAGCTCGCGGAGCTCGCGCTCGATCCAATAACGCCCCATCCGGTGCGCGAGCAGGCGATCTGGGCGCTCGGCCATCGCCAGGTCCGTGGCCTGCATCCCTCGACGCTGTGGTCGGCCGAGGCGGTGCAACTCGCCGACGAGGCGCTCGTCAAGCTCGCCGACGCCGCGACGAGTGCGAGCAAGATCACCGGCGAGCAGCTACCGCTCGCGCTGCGCCACGTGCAATGGGAGGGCGCGTTCGCGATGTTCGCGCGTGCCCCGGGGCTGTGGGGCCAGGCGCTCGAAGGCTTTGCCTCGCCGGCGCTCGCGCGCGTCGTCCTGGTCTGCCTCGAGGACATCCCGCCGCAGCACCGGCTACGCGCGCTGCGCCTGGTCGCGGCGACGCTCGGCGAGGAGGCGGTCGCGATGCTGCTCGCGCGCGTTCCGCACGCCGCGATCGACGAGAAGCTCGAGATGTTGTTCCTGATCATCACGCTCGCCGGCGAGGCGCAGCTCGGCCTGCTCGAGGACACGCTACGCGGCATGCAGTTCGCGGAGTTGCTGCGCCAGCGCGCGAAGTGGCACCTGCGCCATCGCGGCGTCGTGCCGACCGTGCGCGGCCTGCGGGTCGCGCGCTCGACGGCCGTGATGCCGGTGGCGGAGCGCGCGAAGCGCTGCGGTGATGCGGCCGACGATCTCGGTGCGCTGACCAAGTTCGCGCGCCACTCCGAGTCGTACTTGTACCGGCTGTGGGGGTGGATGGTGCGTGGCGCCGCAGATCCGATCCGCGCGCGCGAGCTCGTCGCGGCGCACCCGGAGTCACAGCGGATCGTGGCCGACCTCTACCTCGTCGATCTCGCGCGCCGCGGGCGCGTCAAGCAGCTCACCGTCGCGGCGCAGACGCTTCAGCGCGCGGATCTCGGTGCGATGCACCTCGCGATCTGGGGCCGGCCGCTCGCGGCGCTCGAGCTCGCGGCGACCGCTCGGTTGCAGACGCCGGAGCTCGTGTTCGGGCGCGCGCTCGCGTGCTACCGCGCGGGGCGGCCAGATCTGACCGAACGGATCCTCACCGAGGATCTCCCG